>JAUVRN010000258.1 GCA_030597645.1 Candidatus Zixiibacteriota bacterium | reverse complement strand
CGCCAGCGGTTCCATCGTGGCCGCCGGTGCAGCGCACACCCTCAATATCCAGTACGAGGGTACGGGCGAGCTCGACCCGTCCGAGTTTGACTGGCGCCTCGAAGTCACGTCCAACGATCAGACGAACGATCCGGGTCAGGGTGGTTCGCCGATCGACATCAACCTGAACGTGTTCGTGGCCAACACCTGGTTCACGTGTGCGTCCGCCGAGTTCGACAACGGTCAGCGCAATATGTCGGTCAACAGCTGTCTGGCGACCGGTGACCAGGGTGGGGGCGGCGGCCTGTTCGGCCTGGCCGATTCCACCGAGTGGCTGTTTGAGGCATCGCCGGTGATCACCTTCTGGGGTACCGGTCCGGCGCAGCAGCTCTCGTGGGTCGACCTGTTCTGGAGCAACGTGTCAGATCGCAGCCGCGACAGCAACCGTGCTTTCCGCGCGCAGTCCGGTGTGACGGTCCAGACCGGACAAGCGTGGGTATCTGGCGACAGTACGTATACCGCCAATATTGCCACGGGTATGGCCACGACGACGGACACCACCATCGACATCAGCTGGCAGGTGGTCACGTTTGACGATCCCCACCTGACGGACGGATTCGTGGCCACGTACGTTGCTACGGCCGGCCGGGATGTCGCGGAGCTGGGCGATGGTATCTTCCAGTTTGGTGCGGCAGCCGACCTGGACGTGGATTCCATGTCCGAGTTCAATGACGGCATCGTCAGCGAGAGCAGGCAGTACGTCGGTGTCCGGGGTGGATTCGGTGACGAGGATCTGGGTGCGGCCGACTACACGCCGCAGAACAAGTGGGCGGCGCTGTTCTACATCCCGCTCGACTCGTTGTGCGATGACCAGGGCGAAGGTGCCCAGGTGCTGGATAATCCGGTGTACGTGTATCCGGAAGGCAACTACAATCCGGATTCGCTGCGTCTCGCCATGGGTCGCATCGTGGGCTGGAGTTCGGCCAACTTCCCGGTCGACACGGTCTCGGATCTCAATGTGATCATGAAGCACGGCGAGATTATCACCTGGACGTCCACCAGTGCGGATACCGCTCGGTGGGCCTTTGGAGTGGCGGTCTCGGATATTTCGGTAGAGGATCTGGGAACTAAGATCAGCGCGCTGCGGTCGGCTGTCAACGCCGGTTGCGTGTCGGGCTGTCTGATCCAGGTCAACGGCGACGTCAACGTCACCGGCAGCGGCACGTCCGCGGACATTATCGACCTGGTGGACTGCGTGTTCAAGGGCGATGAAGATCCGCAGCCGTGTCAGGCCAACGGCGACGTGAACTGCACAGGCTCGGTCACCTCGGCGGACATCATCTTCCTCGTGAACTTCGTGTTCAAGGGCGATGACGCGCCGTGTGACATCTGTAACCAATCACCGCTCCGTGGGACGTGTACCTGATCCACCGGCCGTAAACAGCTTGACCAGGGGCGGGCTATCCCGCCCCTTTTTTTTGAATAGGTCTCAACGATGGCTTCCACGGCCATAGGCTGCAAGGGATGCAGACGGTGTCCTCGGCCGAAACCAGTTCTAGTCGCTCGGCACGGCCTGCGGTGTGGGGACCGTGCCACGGCGATACATCTGACGCAACCCCAGTACGGCAGCCGCAAAGGCGGCCGTGCCCAGTGCCAGCAGCCACAGAGGCGGCGCTTCGGCCATCTGGCTGAGGGAATCCTCTCGTGACAGATTGACGAGTAGTATGGAGGCCGCGTTGTTGGTCGCATGGGCCAGAATGGGTGCCCAGAGAGAACCGGTCCAGACGAACAGGTAGCCCAGATAGACGCCGATCAGGAACAGAGCGGGCAGATGCCACGGATTGATGTGGATAACCGCGAACAGAGTTGCCGCTATGACAATCCCGCGACGACGGCCGTACTCGCTGGCGAAGATCTGCTGAAAATACCCACGAAACGCCACCTCTTCACAGGCACCAGGGACCAGCGCCACCACAACCACGAGCATGATCAGTTCTGCGGGAGAATCTGCCGTGATGGCATCGATGTAGAGCTGTTTGAAGAGCTCGGGCATGGGCCAGATGCGATCGGTCCAGTGCGTGAACTGGGCGAGGATGATGGCCAGCCCGAGCACTCCGAGCATGGACAAGAGCAAGGCGCGCGGCTCGGGTCGGCGATTCAGGGAAAGGGATTTCCAGGGACCCACCGAGCGTAGAACGACCACGACGGGCAGCAGGATCACGCCCACTTCCGTGATGAGTGCGTTGGCGGCGAATCCAAAGAGGACCTGCGTGATACCGCCGACCACAACCATCCCGATGAGCATCAAGAACAGCAGGACGAGCACGGAGGCCGGACGCGTTGCCTCTCCAAAAGGTGGGGGCAGCAGCGGATCGACCGGTAGGGTCGGCCCCGGTTCTGCGGGTTTGAGGTCGGGTTCCACGCTCATGGTGACAGGGTCTTTGTCGGCACACCGCCGGTCGATCGACAGCCGGGTGACAACCTATCCCCGGGAGGCACGGAGCGCAACCGCGGGCGTGTGATAACGGGGGTGGTTGACTGCCCTGCGCCCGGTCTTCTGGAAGCCGGGCGCAGGACGGCATGTGTGTCGGATCAGACGCAGCCGTCGAACGGCGCTGGCCCGGACTTGAAGACGTAGTTGACGAGGTATATCACGTCGGCGGAGGTTATGGTGCACGACAGATCCACGTCGCCATACGAGAGCGGATCGGGTGCCGGTCCGCTCTTGAACACGAACTCGACCAGCGCGAGGATATCCGAAGATGTCACCAGACCGTCGTTGTTGACGTCTCCCGGGGGCCGCAACGGCTGACCCACGGACAGCCCCACTTCCCTTTCCATGCTGGTGCTCGGGGCGCCGGAGTCCTGAATCCGTACCGTGAAGCGATAGTCGCCGGTGATACCCGGTGTACCGGTTATCTCGCCTTCCGCGCTGAGAAAAAGTCCCGCGGGCAGGGTCTGGCCGTTTACCAACTCCCAATAATACGGCGGCTGTCCACGCTCGGCCTGTAGCGTGTCATCGTACGGCTCATCGCGGATCGCGTCCTTCATCTGAGCTGTGGCGATGGACGCACCCTCGTACTGGTACTTCAGAATCCACTTGTAGGGATCGAAATACATCGAGTCGGGGCGGAAACTCAGCGGCACGTCAAACCACTCTACGCGCTGAGTATTGTTCACGCTGACCAATTCGGTCTGCCCCGGCGCCTCGAAGAGAAGATCCACCGGCATGTCGAACACCTGCGGGCTCGAACTCTGGAACTGCTCCAGGCGAACACGGGCGATGAACCCGGTATCGGTGGAATCGACAAAGAAGCCGTAGATGTAGCGCGGGAAGTAGGTACCCATAATCCAGTCGTCGAAGAACTGGCCCAGGTCCTGGCCCGAAACCTGTTCGCATACGCCTTTGAGGTCCTCTGTGTCGGCAGAGCTGTTGCCGAACTGGACACGATACTCCGCGAGCGCGTCAAAGAACGTGGTTTCGCCCAGAACATGGCGCAGCATGTGTACGACCCAGGCGCCCTTGTCGTAGGAGAGCCCCCCGTGAAAGATCCGCGAGACGTTCGTGGTGTCGTCCACGTATACGGTACCGCCGCCGAAGTACTCCATCGAGGCCATGTAGGAGCGATACGCTGCATCTCCGTACTTCGATTGGCGATAGAGCGCTTCACTCCAGGACGCAAATCCCTCATTGAGCCAGATATCGTGCCAGGTCTTGCACGTGACGTGGTCCCCCCACCACTGGTGGGCGAGCTCGTGCACGTTGAGGCCCCAGCTGTACCAGGTGGAGGATTGGCTGGTGTTGGTCTGGTGCTCCATGCCACCACCCCACGCGAAGTGCGAGATGGCGTACTTTTCATCCAGGAACGGATACGGACCGTAGTACGTTCCGAGCACGTCCAGCATCTCGAGGATTTCCGGATAGCTGCCCTCGGCACTGGCGCGTTTCTCCGGATACACCCAGAAGTGGACCGGCATAGAGTCGGCACCGCCGTTGTACATGTACATGTAATCCAGTTGGTCGAAGTTGGTTACGGCTACGGAGACGAGATAGGTCACGATGGGATGACGGTGGCTCCAGTCATAGGTCTTGGTGCCATCGCCGTTGTCGGTCTCCGCGTTCAGCACGCCGTTGGAAGCTGCAAAAAGGTCATCGCGGCAGGTGATGCTG
>JAUVRN010000429.1 GCA_030597645.1 Candidatus Zixiibacteriota bacterium | reverse complement strand
GAAGCCTCCCGGAGCAGACGTCCTTCGATGCGATCGTAGCCGAGTCGTTCCTCTACGAGCCGGGCCACGCGCTCGCCCTGACAGCCAGCGCCGCTGAATATGCCGATTATGGCCATAACCTGACCGCCTTCTTCGTATGCCCGGATCCCCATCGACCGGGCGCGTTACCAACAGATCGCACCGTGTTTCCTGCCTGGGCCGGTCCCCAACCTCGATGCGACCTGCCACTCGCTTACCATCATATGGTCACCGGCATGCCCATCAGCGGCCATATGATTACCACGAAGATCGTCAGCACGACGAGCAGCAGGATGCTCGCCGGCAGTCCGGCCACGAAGAACTCGCCGGTGGTGAACTGTTTGCTCTCGTATGCGATGGCGTTGGGGGCGGCCCCGACCAGCAGCAGAAAGGGCATGCCTGCCGCAGCCAGCGACGCGAAGAACACCACTTCGGGCGCTACACCCAGATAGGGTGCAAGCACCAGCGCCACAGGAAGGGATATGGCGATGGCAGCCACGTTCATGATCAGGTTGGTCATAACCAGCACGAACAGCGCGATACCCATGATGAAAATGGCCCAGTGGGCTCCCTCCATCAGCCCCAGCCAGCTTACAGCCAGCCAGCTTGCCGCACCCGTCTGCCAGAGGCAGAGGCCGATGCTCATGGCACCGCCGAACAGCAGCACAATGTTCCATGGAATGGCCTCCAGGTCGTCGATCTTGAGAATCTTGAAGACGAAAAACGCCACCATGGCCGTGAGGATGAGGGCACTCTTGTCGATTTGTTCGAGGCCTGGTATGAGCGAGCGCAGGCCCATGGCGGCGATGGTGAGGCCGACGATGATGAGGGTGAGAATCTCCGTTCGGGTGATGCGGCCCAGTTTTGCATTGAGTGCGTGGGCACGTTCACGCAGGCCCGGAATCGTTTTTTGCTCCGGCTTGAACATGACCATGATGAGGCCCCACAGCAAGACTGCCATCACCAGACCCAGGGGCAGCATGTAGTAGGTCAGTTCAAAGAACGTCACGTCCCGCCCGGTGATGTCCCGGAAGAATCCGATGGCCACCGCGCCGCGTGCGGCACCCAGGAGGGTGATGATGCTGCCGGCACCGGCCACGAAGGCCATACCGATAAACAGCCCCTTACCAAAGCGCGTCGGTTTCTGGCCGTCGTCGTACAGGGCATGGATGGCCATGAGCAGGGGGAACACCGCGGCGGCCACGGCGGTGTGCGCCATGAACAGCGTGAGAAAGGCCGTCATGACGAAGCATCCGAGATAGATGCGGCTGGTCCGCTCGCCGACCAGGAGGAGCATGGTGTAGGCCATGCGCTTGGTCAGTCCGGTGCGGGTAAACGCGGTGCCGATGATGATGGATCCCAGGATGAACCAGACGGCCGGATCCATGAAGTCGGTAAAGGCAGCACGCGCCGGGCGTATCTGAAACAGCGCCTGGGTAACGGCGATCGTAACCGCGGTAATGCCGATGGGTACCACCTCCGTCACCCACCACACCGCCGCCAGGGCAAACAGCGCCAGAGCCGCCTGGGCTTCGCGCGTCAATGTGAAGGACTTGCCCTGAGGGTCCACGGCATCCGGCCATGCCGGAGAGAAATATACGACGCAGAACGCCGCGATGCCGAGAGCCAGACAGCCCAGTCGCTTCCAGTCGATGGGCTGATCGAATCGACCGAAGTACAAAGCCCCGGGGACCGACGAGTCCCGCTCCTGCGTCCCCCCGGAGGCCACAGTACCACTGAATAGAGACAGTTGATACACGGTCATGTTTCCGGCGTCGTGGACGATCCTTCATCGCGAAGCAGAAGATCGGCCACCACACGGAACACATCCACGCTTCGCACTACACCCACCACCTCGTCGCCTCTAAGCACCGGAAGGAGACTGATGTTCTGGCTGAGCATCCGGTATACGATTTTGGCGAGGTGATCGTCATGGTCCACAGTCGCACTGATCGGCTGCATGATCTCGCTGACCGGTCCTTTGGCCTGTTCCCGCATGGCCCCGGCAATCCGACCCGCAGTCAGATCCACGAGGTCCGGGTCCGACTGGATCTCCACGTCAAAGAGCAGTTTGCGCCTGGGCATGGGCATGGTGCGCAGAAACTTGGGTTCGAGTCCGCGGAGGATATCTCGTCGTCGCACGATACCCAGAAGGTGAGATTCTTCGTCGAACACCAGAAGCGCGCGTGGTAACGACTGCCGCCCGTCGATCTCGAGTGACGAGTTCTCGATCTGGATGACCGCTTCCCGGATCGTGGCCGAGTGTTTGACATAGGGATAGCGATCGATGGGGATCATGATGTCCGCTGCGCGTTTTCGTGTCACCGTCATCGCATTGCCTCTCTATGAACGGAGCCCATCCGGGGCTTCAGCAACTCTGTACACACAACGCTCTGTGCGTCTGCCCCCCCCGGGAATCGGGGTGATTCGGTGTCTCCCCTGAGCGGTCACACCACCGCTGTCCATCGTGGCGGGCGCACACATCTGGTTGATAAAGGGAATTATTTCACAAGAAACTGAGTATGATTCGGCAGTCGCCCCCTTGTTTGGCCCGGCTCCACGGGTGCGGTTTCGGAAGGGTGTGGCCTGTCAAAACACTGACAGGACTTGCCATTATGAGACCAGGCCGGCCTCAATCTGATCCAGTTTAATTATCGGTAATATACACGTCAAATGATATTTTTCACTTATCAATTACAGTTGATTGCGCGGGTGTGGCAGTGGCAACGTGCCATCGTGGCGGCGATCGGTTTTCTATCACGCCTTCAATGCAATCGAGTTCTGGCGGCCCTGT
>JAUVRN010000091.1 GCA_030597645.1 Candidatus Zixiibacteriota bacterium | reverse complement strand
GTTGGGTCGTGGCGCGCAGTTCACTGGCGAGCCACTGCGCGCAACGTCTGTGTGCCTCCGTGCCCGGAACGCGCGGGCCGAACGCCAGCTGCTTCTCTACGTCAGCCAGGGCGCTCTCCGCGTCGAACGGGCGCGGTTCGGGGGTGGCACAGGCCGATACACCGAGACCCGTCGCGAGGATCGCTGCGAGAACGAGTGTGTGCCGATGCAGGTTCATGAGTCTCCAGGGACGACCGCGACTCCCTGCCACGGCAAGGGTGCTGTCGTTTGGCCGGAAAATACCTGCGACCGGACCCCGGGCAATCACTTATGCCCGATCACAGATTCACACAGTCGGCGTGCGCGAAATGTTGGAGCGACAGAGGCGGTCGCGGACCGCAATTCGTGGTTAGGGTCTGAATCAGGACACTAGCTAATGGTCGTACCCACGCGTCCGAGGCGCAGGCGATCACCCAGGTGGGTCAGATTGTACCAGAAGATCTGCACCAGCGAGTGGACGTAGGGAAACTCCCAGTCCGGCGAATCGGATGCCGGCGCCCACGACCAATAGACGAAGGCTACACGCCCCTTGACGTGGTCATCCGGAACCGTTCCCCAGAAGCGCGAATCTTCGCTGTCGTCCCGGTTGTCGCCCATCACGAAGTAGCTGCCCTGAGGTACGACGATCGGACCGAAGTTGTCACGATTGGAGAACACGGAAGAGAGGATCTCGCGATCGACGTGCTTGCCCGCTTCGGGGAGCGGCATCTCGACCCCGTCGACGTACAGCCGTTTGTCGCGCACGGCCACTTCCTGACCGCCCCTGGCGATTACCCGCTTCACAAAATCGCGAGTCGGATTGAGGGGATAGGCGAAGACGATGACGTCTCCGATTTCCGGGGTGGTCTCGCCCCGGTAGGCGAGTTTGTTGACCATGACGAAATCACCGGCCAACACGGTGTCTTCCATGCTGCCGGTGGGGATGCGATACGCCTGCAGGATGAACGCCCGCACGATCAGTGCCACGAAAAAAGCGATGACACAGGCCTGGACATACGACTTCCAGAGCGCCTGCGGCGGTTTGCGCGGACCGATCTTCTTGAATTTTACGGACGGTTGCAGCATCCGGGCATACTCCCCCCTTGTCTCTAACTATCGGATCTGCCCGTAAAGTGCTTAATGGCAAGCTTGTGGGACGTCCTGACCGCTCCGGGCCCTGCAATATGTCAAGAAAAAAGGCGCCGTCCGAAGATGGCGCCCAGTGTTGCTCCTAAGGTGATTTCCTGGTCTTACTTGCGGCGACGGAATCTCAGACCGGCACCCGCGAGGCCCAGACCCAGGAGGGCCAGTGTGCCGGGCTCGGGGAAGGCCGTGGCGTCGTGCGACGGGGGCACGAACCAGTATTTTTCACCCGGATTCGAACTCACCGTGTGATTGAAGGCATCCCAGTGGACCGGACCCCAGCCGGTAACGGAGACATCATAGGCGTTGATCTGGCCCGAGTGCGGAAAGGTGCTTGGGTAGCCGTCGATGAAATCGCCGATAGGCGAGTCCGTCTGGTCGAAGTCACCGAGGCGCCAGAACTCATGAAAATCCGCGTCCGCATACTCGGCATGAGTGGCAACCGGATGGTTGAACACAGGCGAGTAGTTGACTCCGCCCGGCATGAACTGAGTCTCATCCATACCCAGGCCGATTGGGACATCCGGCGTCGACGGGTCAAAAATGCCGTTGGCGGTGGATGCAGTTATAGAGATTGAACCACTGGTTCCGTACATAGATGCGGCCAATTTGACGTCGAAGATCGTCCCCGATGCCCCCACATCGCCGATGACCCAGAGTTTGAAACTGCTCGCAGTCGTGACCCAGCTCTCAAGACCCGCATCATATGTGGCACCTTCGATATAGAGCTGAAGGTGAGGGATGGCCTGCGCAGAAGGTGCAATCAACAGCAGACCGGCCAGCACTAGACTGATTTTTTTCATTGTTTCTCTACTCTCGCTTTGCCATGATGTCTGGTTTAACTTGTTCTCAAATAGTCACTTACACTAGCTCTCATGTGCACTCTCACGGCCAGTGCTACCGCAAGTCGTGTGCCGGAGCCAAATCAGGCACACACTTTCCACGTAATCTATTGTCTCATAAACGATTACTGGCTTCACACGTACCGACTATATGATCACCTCAATGCAGCGGAATGTGGACAACTGTAAGCCTTTCTGAACAGCCGGCAGGCGCCGGGTGTGCTCGCAATGGTTAACTGCTTGTCTTCTATTTGGTTACAGCAGTTGATGAGTGTCAAGTGATCCGTACGCCGGAGACTGGCAATCTGTACGCATACAGCCGAGTCCATTTCACAGCGCGCCGGGATCCCGCCCGGGGCGGCATGAGTGGCGCTCTGGCCCGACACTGCCGAATCACGGTCACGAGCACAGTCGCCGTGTCATGATGCTGAATCATATGTTATACTGGGGTATCTGTCATCCCAACAGCCACGTCCTTCCTCATGACGCGCCGGGCCCCGATCGACAGCCGGGGGTGCCGACGGGAGTCTAAGAAATGAAGGCACGTTCCACCCGCCGTATCAGTCGAGTGATCCCCAAGTCTACTCTTGGGTTTGCGCTGATCATCGCCATCTGCCTGACACCGCGCGCCCACGCCACCTTTTCCATCGTCGCCGTCGATTCAGCGACTGGTGCGGTTGGATCCGCAGGCGCGTCCTGTATCGCCGGCGCGGATATCATCGAACGCGTCGCGGAAGGGGTGGGCGCCATCAACACGCAGGCATTCTGGAACGGCACCAATCAGGCTCATGCCGACAGCCTGTTGCGCGCGGGCGACACGCCCGATTCGATCATCGGCTGGCTCTCCGCCAACGACGCTCAGAACGATGCACTGGACGAACGGGATCGGCAGTACGGAGTGGTTACGCTGGCGGGTCCGGGCGCATCTGCATCCTGGACCGGGACAGGCAACAGCTTCTGGGCCGGCCATCTGAACGGGGCATTCTACGCCATCCAGGGCAATATCCTCCTCGACTCGACGATCGTGTACATGATGGAGACCGCATTTCTCTCCACCCCCGGACCGCTGGAGAACCGGCTCATGGCCACGCTGCAGGCGGCCAAGGTGCAGGGTGCCGACGTACGCTGTTTCGCCGCCGGCAAGTCGTCCATCTCCGCATTCATCAAAGTGGTTCATCCCGGCGACGGGCCCACGCCGTACCTCGACCTGATCGTACCCAACACCACAGGCAGCACCGATCCGATAGACCTGTTGCAGGACGAATTCGACGCCTGGCGCGCCATACAGATTGCCGATCCGGACCTTTCGACTGTGGCCGTCACGCCCGCCGGCCTGCCGGCACTGGCCTCGGACACGGCGGTGGTCACCATCACGCCGCTCAACAGTCTCGGTCAACCGATCTCCAGAGGCGGCGTCGTCACGCTGACCAACACCGGCTCCGGAACGCTGCTCGCCGTCAGCGACCACGGCGACGGCTCGTACTCGGCGGAGATCGTGGCGGGCACCACGGTCGAGACCGACACCATCCGGGCCACGGTGGATGCCGGCGGCCAGACGGTGGAACTGACGGCCACGGTCCAACTGCAGTACTTCCTCTGCGGCGACGTCAACGAAGACGGCAGCGTCACGTCGGGCGACATCATCTACATGGTCAATCATGTGTTCAAGGGCGGCGAACCGCCACGGCCGGTAGCGACGTCCGGTGACGTCGATCGTTCCAGCACTCTCACGTCTGCGGATATCATTTTCCTGGTAAACTTCGTCTTCAAGTCGGGCACGGCGCCCTGCCAGTGAGCCGATCGCGCACCCTCCGCGCGGGCACGCAATAGCAGTTGTCGGCAGGTCCGTCACGGGCCACATTCCCCCTCAACGTCAGCCACAGGGGGACTCCATGCTTGTCGAACTGACCGACTTCCAGCAGGAACTGCGCGAGCTGGCGCGACGCATCGCCGAAGAAAAGATGAAGCCGGTACGGGCTCATTACGACGAGACCGAAGAGTTCCCGTGGGACATCGTGCGTGTGTACGCGCAGTCAGACCTGTATCGCGTATACATCCCGGAAGACTACGAGGGCCTGGGCGGCGGCGTGTTCGAAATGGCCCTCGTCACCGAGGAGCTCTCCCGCGTCTGCGGTGGTATTGCCCTGGCGTTCGCCGCCAGCGCCCTGGGCGCCTATCCAATCATCCTCTTCGGGTCGGACGAGCAGAAAGCCCGGTACCTCCCCGACCTCGCCTCGGGCAGCAAACTGGCCGCCTTTGCCCTGACCGAGGCGCATGCCGGCAGCGATGCGGCCGGTATCGAGACGACGGCCGCGCGCGACGGCGAATCGTACGTACTCAACGGGACCAAGCAGTGGATCACCAACGGCGGCGAAGCAGAGACCTACACGGTCATCGCGCGAACGGACAAGACCAAGGGCGCGCGCGGATTCTCGGCGTTCATCGTCGAAAAAGGCACCGATGGCTTTGGTTTTGGCAAGAAAGAGCGCAAGATGGGTATCCGCGCTTCGGCCACCCGTGAACTCGTGTTCGCCGATTGTCGCATACCTGCGGACCACCGGATCGCACGCGAGGGCATGGGCTTCAAGGTGGCGATGGAGACGCTCGACCGCACGCGGCCGGGGGTGGCCGCGCAGGCCGTGGGCATCGCCCAGGGTGCCCTGGAAGCGGCGGTCCAGTACGCGCGCCAACGTCGCCAGTTCAACTCACCGATCTCCTCGCTGCAGGCGGTTCAGCAGATGATGGCCGAGATGGCCATGCAGATCGAAGCGGCCCGATCCCTGGTATACCTGACGGCGCGTCACATCGATGCGGGCGCCCGCAACCCCGCCAAGTACTCCGCCATGTGCAAGGCACTGGCTTCAGACGTAGCCATGAAGGTGACGACGGATGCTGTTCAGATCTTCGGCGGGTACGGGTACATGAAAGATTACCCTGTGGAGAAGATGATGCGGGACGCCAAAATTACACAGATCTACGAAGGGACCAACCAGGTGCAGCGCGGTGTCATCGCGCGTCAACTGGTGAAGGAGCTGGCAACCGCGTCCAGGTAGCGGCTCTCTTCACGCCCCCCATCCGAAGGTTGCGACACGGTTGCATCGCACGAGGAGGTCGCCCGTGTCTCGTTCCCTGATATACGCCGTCGCTCTGGTGTTGTTGGCCTGCGCCCCGGCGGCCGCCGAGTGGCCCACCTATGCCGAGACGACCGGCTACGACAGCACTCCGGATTACGCCGCCACCATGACCTATCTGCACGACCTGGCACGCCAGTCGCGCTGGATACACATCGGCACGTTCGGGACCACGCCCCGGGGCCGGCCGATGCACTACGTGATCGTGTCCAGCGACCGTGCCTTCACGCCGAGCTCGGTGGCACGGACGAACAAACTGGTCGTGCTGATCCAGAACGGCATCCACTCTGGGGAAATCGACGGCAAAGACGCGTGCCTCGCGCTGATCCGTGATATGGCGGTCACCAAGGAGAGGGCCGCGCTGCTCGACCGCGTGATTCCGATCATCATTCCCGTGTTCAATATCGACGGTCACGAGATGATGTCGCCCTACAACCGCATCAATCAAAACGGGCCCGGCGAAATGGGCTTCCGGGCCACCGGGCAGAACTACAATCTCAACCGTGATTATCTCAAGGTCGATTCGCCCGAGATGCGTGCGCTGGTGGAACCGTGGAACACGTGGCAGCCGCAGTTTTTCATCGACAACCACGTCACCGACGGGGCCGATTTCCAGTACGCGCTGACCTACACCATTACCCGTCACGACAACGGCGCGCGTCCGGTCAAGCGCTGGGGCAACGAGGTCTTCGTCCCGGTCGTCACCGGCAAGATGGAGGAGGCGGGTGAACCGATCTTTCCCTACATCATTACCATGGGCAGACCACTGCGTGAAGGAATCATCGACTTCGTCGAGTCGCCCCGCTACTCGACGGGATATGCGGCGGCCCGCAACCGGCCGGGCCTCCTGGTCGAGATGCACATGCTCAAGCCGTACGGCCGCCGCGTTCAGGCCAACTACAAGATGATGGTAGCCGTGCTCGAACTGCTCAACGAACAGACGCACTCGTTGCGCCGCGCCAACTTCATCGCGGACTCGCTGGACGAGGCCGGATTGTCGGGCCCGATCCCGCTCGCCCATACACGAGCCGAAGAACCGGTCATGGTCGACTTTCTCGGCTTTGAATACGAGACCCGCACCAGTGAGATATCCGGCGGCGAGTGGATCTGGTACGACACCACACAGCCTTTGACCATGCGCCTGCCCTACTACAACCAGATGATCCCGACCCTGGAGATCACCGCCCCCCACGCCTACCTGATCCCGCAGGAATGGACCGGCGTCATCGAGCGGCTGCGTGTGCACGACATCCGGATGAAGCGACTGGCCGAAGAGATCACGCTGCCGGTGGAATCATACTGGTTCGATTCGGTCTCCTGGGCCGCCGAGTCCTACGAAGGACATCATCTGGTTCGTTGTCGCACACATGCGGTCGACACGCAGATCACCTATCCGGCAGGCACCGTCTACGTGCCGCTGGCGCAAGTTGGGGCGCGCCTCATCATGCACGCGCTCGAGCCCGACGCCCGCGATTCGTTTTTTCGGTGGGGGTTCTTCGACACGATACTCGAGCAAAAGGAGTACTCGGAGCGCTATGCTTCAGAAGCGCTGGCGCACGAGATGCTGGCCACGGATCCTGCCGTCCGCTCGGAATTCGAAGAGCGACTGGCATCGGATTCGGCGTTTGCCGCAGATCCCGGGGCTCGCTGGAACTTCTTCTACAAGCGGTCACCCTACGCGGAACCCATGCTCAACGTCTATCCGGTGGGACGGCTGATGCACACCGCCGCCGTGAAACTGACCGCGTACTAGCGCCGGCGGCAGAGCGCTGCCAGTGGATCTCGCGCACGGCACGGCCCCTGGGCCCGCGCGCGGTTACTCCACCCAGTCGGCGATGAAGACGTTGGTCTCGCCACGGACGGTGCCATTGCGGTTGGAGCACCACACCAGCTTCGTCCCGTCCGGACTGAACATGGGAAAGCCATCGAACTCGGGGGTGAACGTAATCTGATGTAGCCCCGAGCCGTCCAGGGTGATCACGAACCGGCCCACCTCGCGCTCCGGGCGGGCGTGAGGACTGGAAGGAAGGCCACAGCGCCTGCCGTCCGGAGTGAAGTACGGACAGAAGTTTGCCGCGCCCAGGTCG
>JAUVRN010000426.1 GCA_030597645.1 Candidatus Zixiibacteriota bacterium | reverse complement strand
TCCGCCTCGGGGCACTGTTCGCGTACGTAGGTGGCCTGCTTCATCGAGACCGGGCCGCAGACGCTTGAGCAGTACGGCAGGTGATTCTCGTCCCGCGACCCGGCACATTGGCCGAAGCCCCCCGTCTTTGGCGCTTCGCCGTCGGACGGCCGGATGATCTTGCCTGACGTGGGCCCCGACTCGGATGCGTACCGTTCCATCATGACGTTGGTGATGACGTTGCTATAGTCACCGAATCCGAGCCCTTCCAGTCGGGTGGCATCGTACGGCTTCCAGCCGGTGGCCCACACGATGGCGCCGACGTTCATCTGGATGGTCTGCGACGGCATGTCCAACTCGATGGCCCCGTACTCGCAGGCGTCGACGCACTTCTGCATTCGCGCATCGCCCACGAACTCCGGGTCCACGATAAATCGATGGGGATACGCCAGGAGGTGCGGCATGTAGATGGCCTTGGTCTTGTCCATGCCGAAATTGAATTCGTTGTCGCGCTCGATCTCACAGACTTTTTCGCACTCTCCACATGCGGTACATTTGGTATTGACGAAGCGCGGCCTCACCGTGACCTGCGCCTGGTAGCTGCCGGCGCTGCCGGTCACCTCATCCACTTCTGCAAGAGTCAGCACGGAGATCAACGGATTCGCCCGAATTCTCCTGAGGTTGATTTCCAGTCCGCAGCTGGGCGGACACAATTTGGGAAAGTACTGGTTGCTGGTCGTGACTCGCCCGCCAATGAACGATCTCTGCTCGATCAGAATGACGCGTTTACCCAGTTCGGCGGTCTCGATCGCTGCCGTCATGCCTGCAATGCCGGCGCCGACCACGAGCAGATCGGCCTCGATGCTCGTGCCACTTCCCCCATGGATGTCACTGGTGATATCTGTAGCCATTTCCACGCCCCTTTTTGCATGCAGCATGGACCGGCACGTCTGCCGGCCCAGCCCCCAGTCACTTGAGAATAGTCGCCGTACCCACTCCTGTCAATCGGCCTTGTTACTTTTTTCACAATAGAAATGCCTCTGAGTTTCTGCGTACGCTCCACTCGGAATCAGGTGAAACGCGGCTAACAGCTTGTGTCTCAAGCCCTCATGGGGTGCGCGCTCCGTGCCCGGCTATCGGCGCCCCGCATACTTAGGCAAGGCTCACTTCGGAAGGAAGAAAGCGAACTTTTTCACCATCTTGGCGTGGAATGAATTGGATTGACGCCGCGTCTGGTCGTCAAGATCTTCGAGAAAGCATGATTGGTACGCAGATACTGCACTTCCGGATCCTGGAGAAACTGGGTGAGGGCGGCATGGGCGAGGTCTATCGAGCCCTGGACACGCACCTGAGGCGGGAGGTCGCCGTCAAGTTCCTGCCGCCGCGCTTCAGCTCCGATCCGGAGTTCAAACGGCGTTTCGAGCACGAAGCCATTGCGGCGGCCGGACTCAATCACCCCAGCATCACCACGATCTACGAGCTGGGCGAACACCGCGGGCGCCTCTTCATCGCCATGGAGTTGATCGACGGTGAGTCGCTCGAAGAACGCATCGCCGAAGGGCCCATGGCGGTTTCCGAGGTTGTCGACCTCTCGATCCAGCTATGTGAGGGTCTCGCCAAGGCCCACGACGCGGGCATCATCCATCGGGACCTCAAGCCGTCCAACATCCTGGTCACCCGGGACGGGCAGGGGAAGATCCTCGACTTCGGCCTGGCCGCCTCCGGGCACAGACATGAGGCCGTCGGGGATCAGGACGCGTGGTTCTCCCTCGCGTACGCATCCCCCGAGCAGATCGTCGGGGAGGCCCAGGACGCGCGCACCGACCTCTTTTCCTTCGGCATCCTGTTGTACGAGATGCTGACCGGTCAGGGACCCTTTGTGCGGGAGTTCGACGACGCCGTCAAATACGCCATCGTGCACGAGTCCCATACGCCGATCCTCGAACGGAGACGCGACGTGCCCCGACAGCTCGCAGGCACGGTCGATCGCCTTCTCGCCAAGTCGCCCGCAGATCGCTATCAGAGGACCATTGATCTGCTGGCCGACCTGGGTCGCGAACGTAGTCGCATCAGGGACCGATCGTCGGCCGAATCACCCCGGCCGGTGGGACACCAGCAGACGATTGCGGTGCTCCCGTTTGCCAATCACAGCAATGACCCGAAGCAGGAGTACCTTTGCGAGGGCATCGCCGAGGAGATCCTGTATGCCCTGGCGCGTGTACACGGCCTGCGCGTGGCGGCACGCACCTCCTCGTTTGTGCGACGCAGTCGCCCCGAGGACATACGGCACGTAGGGTACCGACTGAATGCCCAGTTCGTCCTGGCCGGAAGCCTGACCAGACAGGACGAGGCGCTGCGCATCATCGCTTCTCTCGTGCGCGTGGATGACGGTGTCCAGACCTGGACCGGTCATTTCGAAAAGACCGTCCAGGACGTGTTTTCGATTCAGGAAGAGATCGCGTCCTCGATCGTCGACGCCCTGCAGGTCGTACTCAGTGATCGTGAGCACGAGACCATGGTCGGCCCACGTACGGCGAACGTCCAGGCGTACGACTACTACCTGCGCGGAAGACAGTACCTTCACCAGGGCCGCCGGCAGAGCATCATTTTCGCCCGCCAGATGTTCGAGCAGGCCATCCAGACCGACCTTTCCTTTGCGCTGGCTTATGCGGCAGAAGCCAATTGCTGTTCCCTGCTCGTCCACCTGTGGGGCGAGTCCCCCGATGCGGACCTCACGCAGGCGGCGTCCGCCTGCGAACGCGCGCTGGCTCTGGATCCCGAATTGGGAGAAGCGCATAGTGCCAGGGGTTTCGTGCTGTGGCTGCAGGGTCGCCATGCC
>JAUVRN010000418.1 GCA_030597645.1 Candidatus Zixiibacteriota bacterium | reverse complement strand
GTCGCTGTCCGTGGCCGACGTGCCCCACATCATCAACTGGCAGGCCGTGGCACTCGATTCCAACGGCGTGGCCATCGATGACCAGACATATTTCATACACTTCCGCATCTACGACGACGGCGTGGGCGGCAACCTGCTCTGGGCGGAGATCTTCAAGCAGGTGATCGCCGATCACGGACTGCTCAACGCGTTCCTTGGCGATTCGAACCCCATCCCGGATACGGTTTTTGCGGACATCCCCAGATACCTCGAGATCGAGTTCGACGGCGAGCTGCCATTCGACCGCGTGGAACTCCAATCGGTGGCGTACGCGTTTGGCGCCGGGACCCTGGACGGCGCGGAGGGTGGACAGATCACCACCGACATCGAGATGACCAGCATGTTTACCGTGCCGGCCGTGGTGATGTTTCGCGAGGGCACCAGTACAGTGATCGGCTGGTTCCGCGGTGACGGCGACGGCGCCGATCTGCGCCTCTATGACGGAACGGGATTCCCATTCATGCTCCTCTATCCGACCGCAGGCGGGCTATCTGCCGCACTGGAGCTGTTTGCCAGCGGAGGGGGCGGAACCGGGGTCGCGTTTCTCAAAAGCGCGGGGGATGGCCCCGTTTTCTGGGCGCCCGGACTGGCCTCGACCATGAGCATGAATATGGACTCCGTGGGCAATGATGCCGTGGAATGGCCGGTGGATGCGCTCCATGCGGCGGAGATCCTGGATGAGCCGGGGATCGCATCGGCTCCGACGTCCGCCACCCCGATACAGATCTACAACTCCATTGTGACGGTCTCCAGCGCCACCATCACGCCGCCCGATTCCGGCTACGTCGTGGTGATCAGTGAAGCGTCGTTCCGCAACTACGGTACGAACAACTTCGTCAGCGCGTCGCTGACACAGAACGGTTCGCAGGTGTCTCAGTGGTGGATGGACGCCGGCGACATGGATCTGCCGCAGCCCTGGACCGATCAGCGCCAAACCGCCACGTACACGGGTGCCGTGGGACCGGGCACGTACACGTACGCATTTCGAGTCTCCCTCAGTGCCGACTCGGCACTGGTGGCCTATCCGAAGGTGACGGCCATGTACTTCCCCAGGCGATACGGCACCGTAGCAGTCGTCCCACCCATGGCCGACCGCGTGGGGTCGGATGGTGAGCAGTTGTTGCGTGTGGATCGCAGGCACGACGCCCAGGCGGCGCGCCGCGAGTCCGAGGCCTCCATACGTGATCAGACACTCCGCGAAATGGAGAAGGTCCAGCGTCAGATGGAAGAGTTGGAAGCCCGGTTTGCCGAGCGGTTCAAGGAGCAGGCCGACGATCGATAGCCGGCGCCCCGGCACGGTCTTGTACGCTGCGCGGGGCGGCCGATCGGGCCGGTCGGCTGTCCTGGCAGTCTGTTGAACGGCGGGATCTGGTTCTTGAGCAGCCCGCCAGCAGCCCGCCAGCAGCCCGCTACACCCAGAGTCCGCCGGACACCTTCATGTGGGTGCCCGTAATCATCTCGGATTCGTCGCGCAGCAGGAACATCACCGCGTTCTCCAGATCGCGGTGCTTGCTCAACCTCCCCGCGGGTACGAACTCCTCGGGGTTCCTGGGACGGTTCACCGTATTCTCATTCATGCCCGGTGAGAGCATGTTGACGGTGATCCCCCACTTGGCCGCGCGCCGGGCCAGCGAATAGGTGAACGCCAGCAGGCCCGTCTTCCCCACGTGATACGCGGCTACGTTGGGGTTGCCCACCAGTCGATCGGCGAAGATGTAACCGAGGTTGATGATGCGCCCCCAGTGCCTCTTGCGCATCAGGGGCAACGCCAGCAGTGACGTGTTGACGGCGGGCTCCAGGGCACCGCGGCTGTAACGGTGAAAAACTTCCGGCGTAACGCGCTCGATGGGTCTGCGGAGATAGTCGCCGGCATTGTTGATCAGGATGTCCAGGCGACGCCATTCCTTCCGGATCGTCTCCAGGTTGTCTCGTACCTGGTCGGGATCAACCAGATCGCTCTGAAGGAGAAGGGATTCGCCGCCCACGGCATCGATGCGCGCGGCGACCTTTTGTGCCTGGGTTTGTGAACGGCGGAAGTGAACGGCGACGCGGCAGCCGCGTTGGGCCAACGCAATAGCCAGGGCCCGGCCGATTCCTCGGGCACTGCCCGTCACCCAGGCCGTCTTCCCGGTCAGGTCCTCCATGCCGGGAAGATAGCCGTGATGCGTTTACATGCCCAGCCTCATCTTGAGGTCACGTACGCGCTGTGCCGCCATCTGAAAGTCCGGATTGACCTCCAGCGCACGTATGTACACCGCGTAGGCCGCCATGACCTCGCCCATGGATTCCAGCGTGCGAGCCTTGCGGAAATATCCCCACTCGTAACGGGGATCGGCCGCGATGGCCTGCTCGGCACAGTCCAGAGCGTCCTGGAACTTGTTGAGCTGAGCATATGCCGCGGCTTTCCACGCCCAGGCCTCGGCGTACGTCGGATAGTTCAACAGCGCCCGATCGTAGAGTTCCATGGCCGTACGGTAGCGGCCCTCTCGTGCCTCGAGTACACCCAGATCCATCCAGTCTTTAACTTCGCGCGTCAGCATATAGCTGGAACCTCCCTTGACTGATCTCACTCACTCTATCGTAAGATCATACGGGGGAAATTGAGCTCTTTCGCACGGATTCGGGCGAAGTGCCAAAGATTTAGCAGTTTGCCCTGGATGTCCAGAATTGCATCAGGGGATTTGTGCGAACGACGTGCGCAGTTGTACCGGGGGGATACGGTGTGTGCAGAGACCGATCAGGCCGCGCGCTCGAACAGCAGTGCCATACCCATACCGCCGGATACGCAGAGTGCGGCCACACCGTAACGACCG
>JAUVRN010000245.1 GCA_030597645.1 Candidatus Zixiibacteriota bacterium | reverse complement strand
CACTGAGCGGCCGCTATGCACTGCATCGCAACATCGCCCGCTGGACGTTGCCGCTGTGGCTGTACGTGTCGGTGACCGGCGTGATCGTCTACTGGCTTCTGTATCACGTGTACGCACCCGCGCCTGCGGGTTGACGGTTGCGCGCCCGCGTGCGCCGACCAACGAAAGGACCACACATGTTCGAACACATCAATTGGCTGGCCGTACTGGTATCTACCCTGATCTGGTTTGTCCTCGGTGCCGTGTGGTACGCCGTGCTGTTCCGGAAGGCCTTCGAATCGGCATTGGCCTTCACCGAGGATCAGAAACAGAAAGCCCAGAAGAACTTCGCCCGGAACCTGGGGATCCACTTCATCAGTGGCTTCCTGATCAGCCTCATGATGGCACACCTGATGGCGCTGTTCGAGAATCCTACGGCGATGGACGGCATCCACACCGGCTTCGGCATCTGGCTGGGCTTTGCGGTCCCGCTGGCGTGGATCATGCTGGTATTTGAGCAGCGGCCCGGTGCGACGTTTTGGGTGAATATCGGGAATTGGTTGGTGGGCTTTGTGCTGATTGCCCTGGTCCTGGCCGTCTGGCGCTAGGCCGCATCGACTGGCACCGGGCGTATCGTCTGGCGCTAGGCCGTATCGACTGCCGTTGGGTGCTATCGACTGGCCCGCCGTGGCAGGGACGAGAGCTTCAGGTCAGGTTGGGCGGGTGCCCGCGTTCTGCAGCACGTCCAACATGGCCCCGTGGATGTGGCCATTGGAGGCGATCACGGATCCATCGAACACGGAGAACTCACCGCCGTCCAGGCTGGTGAGTCGACCGCCGGCTTCGGACGCGATGAGTGAACCCGCCGCGAGATCCCAGGGGAACAGCTTCATCTCCCAGAACCCGTCGAATCGACCGCAGGCCACGTAGCAGAGATCAAGAGCCGCCGACCCCAGGCGTCGCACCGCGCGCGCGGTCTTCATGAACGCCCGGAAATGGTCGAGGTTGTCCCGGTCGCTGTCGTGCATGTCGTAGGGAAAGCCGGTGACCAGCAGTGCTCGCTCGAGCTGATCTTCCGACGTTACCGTGATCGTTTCCCCGTTGAGGCGCGCGCCTCCACCCAGCGTTGCCGAGAACATCTCGCCGAGCACGGGCTGATACACGACGCCGGCGACGATGTGTCCCCGGTGCTCACAGGCGATGGAGACTGAATAGATCGGCAGTCCGTGGGCGTAGTTGGTAGTGCCGTCCAGCGGATCGAGAAGCCAGCGAAAGCCCGCACCGGTGTCGACGCGGCGCTCCTCTCCCTCTGCCAGCAGGTCGTGCGCGGGGTGGGTCTGCTGCACCTGACGCCCGAGGTAACGCTCGACCCGGCGGTCCATCTCCGGGACCAGGTTGATCTTGCCCTTGAAGTCGATCGTGCGGCGATCGTCCTGGGCCGTGCGGAGCATCTCCCCGGCTGTCTCCGCCCAGGCTTCCGCCTGGTCGAGCAGGTTGCGGTAATCGATCCCTGGCGTGCGTTCTTTGGGTTCCATCGGCCCGAATCTAGACGCGTCGGCGGCGACGGGCGAGTCTTTCTGCCCGGCCGAATCGCCTTGCCGAGGGGCTCAGGGGCACCTAGCTTACGGATGTTCCGTTAGGGTTGGCGCCGTAGAACCAGATCGCGCGCCTGAGAACAGACCCTTCGAACCTGATCTGGATAATACCAGCGTAGGGAAACGGATCGGTCCTGTGTCGTAAACACGCTCCGTTCCGCATGCCGCCCACCTGCTGGAAGCGGCTTTTTTTGTTGGGCCGCGGGGGGAGACCGGCTATGTGGTCAATCATCACCCGGCACGCGTTGCGTGCTGCCATAATCTGTTCATGCTGCCTGGCGGCAGCAACAGCCGCCCAGGCGGTCACCGTGCGCGGTCGCACCATCGACGCGCATACGGGCAAGCCGCTCGTGGCGGCCACCGTTCGAATCGCCGAAGCCGAGCAATCCATGGCCACGGACAGCCTCGGACAGTTCGTCTTCGAGTCCGTGCCTGCCGGAAACTACACGCTCACCGCATCGTTCGTCGGATACACGCCTGCACGCATCTCCGCGCGGCTGGGCATTGACGACATCCGCGTCGAACTGCGACTCGATCCTGTCGTGCTGCCCGGTGAGGAGGTCATCATCACCACCACGCGCGTCTCCATGCAGACCGACGCCGTGTCGCACTCCAACATCACGCGTGAGCAGATCGAGCGCGACTACACCGTGGAAGATGTGCCCATGTACCTGGCGAAAGAGCCGGGCGTATACGCATACTCCGACGCGGGCAACGGCGTGGGCTACACGTACATGCAGGTGCGGGGTTTCGACCAGCGCAAAGTCTCGGTCCTGATCAACGGGGTGCCGCACAACGATCCCGAATCCCACCAGGTCTACTGGATCGACGTACCCGATCTCATGGCCTCGGCCACGGATATCCAGATCCAGCGCGGTGTCGGAGCCTCACTCTACGGCGCCTCGGCGGCGGGCGGCGTGATATCCATGGAAGTCAATCCGTTCACATCGAAGCCCCGTCTCAATCTCGACTTCGGCTACGGGAGCTTCGGCACCAAACGCTTCATGCTCGAAGGGAAGAGTGGACTGGTGGCCGACCGATATTCCATCTACGGCCGCTATTCCCGGATCGAATCGAACGGCTACCGGGACCAGTCGTGGGTCGACATGTGGAGTTATTTCGTCGGTGTGGCCCGCTACGACGGCAACCTGGTCAATCGATTCCACGCCTATGGCGGGCCCGAGCACCTGCACCTCGCGTACCTGGGCATCGATCCGCCCACGCTCGATACCAACCGCCGCTTCAACCCGCTGGGGTACGACGGCGAGACCGACACGTTCAATCAGCCTCACTACGAACTGTTGACGGACTGGAAGATCTCCGAATCGCTCTCGCTCTCCAACTCGCTCTTCTACATCAAGGGCGATGGATTCTTCATCCAGAGCTGGCCGTGGTCGAGCTTTGCAGCACTCGAACTGGATCCGATCCAGACCCGTGACAGCCTGACGTTCGATCCCATCCACTACGAAACGGTGGTTCTCGATACCCAGTACGTCCTGGACACCGCCGATGGGCTCTGGTACCAGGTGGAAAACACGACCTACCGGCGGGATACGCTGCCCTCCGGGGACACGGTATTCACGGTCAGCCAGTTTAACAACGCGGTGCTGCAGCGCTGGGTGCAGAACGACTTCGTCGGTATCGCACCCCGATTCAAACTCGATCACTCCCGCGGATCGCTGCAGTTCGGCGGCAGCTTCAACTACCACCACGGCTACCACTTCGGGCAGGTTCGTTCTGCCGATCCGGCACCGGAGGGCTTTCAGGCGGGTGAGGATTACTACAACTATGACGGCTATCGCACGTCCGCTATCGCCTTTGTGCAGGAGAACCGGCAGTTTTTTGGAAAGCTGCATGCCTCACTGGGACTGCAGTTCGCGTGGCGTCGGTATTCGCTGCGTAACGACCGGCGTGGTGGTGTGCACTATGATCTCGATTACACCGCGTTCTCTCCGCGGCTGGGTGCCGTGTATCGATTTACGCCCGTGCATTCCATCTACGGCAACCTGTCGTACGCCGAGCACGAGCCGGCGCACACCGACATCTACAACCCGGCGGAGTTGGAAGACCCCAGCCGCTTCTTTCAGAACTACGATCCCGCCACGGGCAGAGCTTCCGTACCGGTCATGAGCGACGAACAGGTGACGAGTATCGATGTCGGCTACCGTCTTCGAAATGAGCGGGCGCACATCGCCGTGAATGGATTCTACCAGCGGTTTGACAACGAGATCGTGCCCGCCAGTGGCATAGACATCGACGGCAATCCTATTCGCACCAACGCGGGCAGGACGATCCACCGGGGTGTGGAAGCCCTGCTGAAGTACCGGCCGGCGTCCATCGTCGAGCTGACGGCCAACGCCACCTGGTCGGAAAACTACTTCGACGACTTCACCGAATACTTCTGGACGCTGGAGTCCAGTCAGAGCAATGACACCGTGTTCCTGCCCCGCGCTGCCCTCGACAGTGTCAGCCGCTCCGGCAACTCCATCGCCGGGTTTCCCGAGCTCTCCGTGAACGCGGGAGTCTATGTGGATCAGCCGGTAAGGCGGGGTGGCGTGCATTTGCTCGGCGGGATCGAGTATCGCCACATCGGTCGTATCTACCTGGACAACTCAGGCAACCAGGCACTTTCCATCGATCCGTTTGACGTGCTCAACGTGCGGATCGGGATACGTACCGGCGGATTCGGTGTCGGGCAATCGTTCGT
>JAUVRN010000013.1 GCA_030597645.1 Candidatus Zixiibacteriota bacterium | reverse complement strand
TTCCGTCTCGCCCCCGCCGTAGGCGTTGATGCCGGTGCCCGCCCGGATCTCTGCGGCGCGACGTGATTCGTTCTCCTGGGCTCGCGGCTGTTCGCGCCAGGGCCAGTCGGCGCCGACCGGCGACCGTTTGATTCTCGGGCGCAGCCTTATGCCGGAGACGATGGTCCCGTTGGTCTTTTGACCGTTCACCTCAGTGTGAAATGGATTCTCCCAGCGCGCACCCACGGTCCACATGGGGCCGCCCAGGAAGGTGGCACCGATCGTCCAAAGCGATCGGTTCTGCAGCGCGTCGTCGTCGGTCTTGATGTATCGCCAGCTTGCCCCCAGGGAGAGCTTCTGAGTGATCATGTGGCCCAGTCCGAGGACATATTCGCGGCGGCTTCCGTACACCGGGTGTTTGAGCCAGCTGATCTCACCGGCAAAGTTTCTCGCCCTGAGGATAATGGCGTTGTTGCCGCCGGACTCGCCCCCCGAGAACTGGTGATACCAGCCAAATTCCACGCCGCTGCCAATGCCCAGGCCGGCCGGGTTGTAGTGCAACGCCAGCAGATCGCTGCCGTCTGCTACAGAGCGAAATGGAACGGGAAACAGGTCCACCGGGAAGGGTGGTCGATCACCCGCGCGCGGTGCGTCTGCCCACAGCAGGCACAGCGCGATGGCGATCCCGAGTGATCGTTTCATGACGATGTCAACGTTCCCTTTTGGCGCACGTCCCAGAGCAGGATGCCACCTGCTACGGCCACATTCAACGACTCGACCCGGCTCGGAATCGTGACGGTGGTACGGGCGTGCAGCGGTTCGGTGGCACCTTCGGCCTCGCCTCCGAGGACCAGGATCGTCCGGTCTCGCCAGACAAAGCCGGACAGGTCTTCGCCACCATGTGCGGCCACACTTATTATGTCGTGCTCCGGGGCCATTTCCTGCAGTGTCTTCAGGAGCACATTCGTCACGATGGTCAATTCGAAGTAGCTGGCGGTACCGCTGCGCACTGCAACCGGTTGCGTCGGATCCACGCAATCGGGCGAACAGGTCACGGCCACATCGAAGGCGGCGGCCGTGCGCAAGAGCGCCCCCAGATTGGCCGGATTGCGAATGCCGGAGAGGTGCAGAGACAGAGGTGGCATGGTGTCCGGCAGTTCCGGCTGCGGCAGCCACGCGACCAGGGCGATGAGCTCCTGGGGATGTGCGGTGGCGGACAGTTCGCTGATCTGCTCACTGGAAAGATCGGCCACCGGCACACCCAGTGCCTTCGCCGACTCGAGCACATCCAGGGCGAAATCGGTGGCGTCGGGGCCGACCAGAATCTGCTCCGGCGGGATCTTGCGCTGCAGGGCCGCCTGCACGGCACGGCCCCCCTCTACCAGAAGCCGGCCCGATTCGGCACGCCCACGCCCATGCAACAGACGCTTGATGCGGCGCCACTGCGTCTTGGAGATTCCCCCTCCCATCACCGGCAGGATATACCCACGCCCACTCGGCCATCCAAGCCCAAAGTTCGGCTTGCGGCCTCCGGGGGGGCACCCTAGCATCCGAACGTGCGTGCCCTGGTTCTGGTTGTATTGTTCTGCCCGCTCGCGCTGGCGGATACCACGACCCTGCAGCCGCCTGCCCGGCGGAATCAGATCGGTGACATAAGCTGGCTCGAACCACTCACCCCGCGACCCCGTGTGGCGCTGGTTCTCTCGGGTGGAGGCGCTCGCGGATTTGCTCACCTCGGGGTGCTGGCGGCCTGGGAGGACGCGGGTCTTCCCCTGGACTATATCGTCGGGACGTCTATCGGCGGCACGCTGGGTGGTCTGTACGCAGCGGGGTACAGTGCCGATTCGCTCATCCGCATCGCGCGCAGTACCGACTGGCGGGGCTTTCTCTCCAATCAGCCGCCGCGGCGAAGCCTGTTCGTTTCCCGTCGCAAGGAAAAAGACGAAGCGCTCATCGAACTGCACTTCGACAACTTCAAGCCCAAGGTGCCGACGGCGTTGTCCGCGGGTCAGAGTCTCTCCGACTTTCTCTCCGGCCTGACGCGCTCCGCAGACTACAGGATAGAGGGTGATTTCGACCGTCTGCCGATTCCTCTGCGCGTGGTGGCCACGGATCTCGTATCGGGCCAACGTGAAGTCATCGGCTCGGGCAATCTCGTGGACGCACTGCGGTCCACGCTCGCCGTGCCGCTGGCGTTTACGCCGTGGGAAACGGAGGGCAAGCTGCTGGCCGACGGTGGTCTGCTCGATCCCATTCCCGTGGATGTGGCGCGTGACATGGGAGCCGACATCGTGGTGGCCGTCGACGTCACCTCGCCTCTGCTGCCGCTCGAAGATCTCAACGACCCGTTCACCCTGGTCAGTCAGGCCACGACCATCATGGTGCTGAAGCGCCAGCAGGAGCAACTGGCCCTGGCCGATCTGGTGGTGGCTCCCGATCTGGCCGAGTCCGAGAACACCGATTTCGAGGATCTCGACAGTCTGGTAGCGCGCGGCCGCGCGGCTACCGCACCTGTACTGGCCCGTTTGGACTCCCTGCTTCGAGCGTGGGATCCCGCGCCGGACTCCGCCGATTCCGTGATCAGCTGGCGAATCGTCGGGTCCGAGGGGCCGTCTCTGCTGGCTGTGGGGTACGGCGAACGCGGCTCCTCACGGGAATTGACCGATCTGTTGGTTGCCCGGGCCGAGTCGGTCTGGCTCCGCGAGGCACGGGTCGATGTCGTGTCCCTCTCAGACAGTGCACGACTGATCTGGCACGTAGAGGAAGTCGCTTCGATCCGCCGGGTGGAGTTCGAGGGTAATACGCTGATCTCCAGCGACAGCCTGGGCCGGGCATTCCGGCCTCTCCTGAACGACCGATTTGACGGGCCGGAGCTCCACCATGCATTCGACGAAGTGCTCGCCGTCTATCAGCAGCAGGGCTATCCGCTGGTGACGATCGGGTCCGCAACCCTGTCCGACGACGGGATACTCGCCGTCGCGATAGACGAAGCGCCGGTGACGGACGTGACCATCGAGGGTACACAGCGAACCAAAGACGGCCTGGTCTTCAGTTATATGCCGGATCTGGTGGGCCGGCCGCTCGACGAAAAGGACCTGGACCGCGGTGTATCATCGCTCTATGCCACCGGCCTCTTCGAATCCGTAACCGCGCGCACCGTACGAACGGCGGCAGGGTCGGAGATCCAGCTCAGATTCAAGGAGACTGAATACACACGGCTGCGACTCGGCCTGCACTGGCACGAAGAGTTTCACGGCGAGGGTTTCGCGGAGCTGGCGGACATCAATGTCCTCGGATCGGGGCACAAAGCGGCGATCTACGGCATGTACGGTGAACGCCGCAAGCACTATGCCCTCAATGCCAGCAATGATCGACTCTTCAACAGCTACCTGGCGTACCGCCTCTCGTTTTACCATCGCCGTAACCAGTGGCGCCTATACACCTTCACCCACGCGCTGCCGTTCTCACTGCGATTTAACCGCACCGGCGTCCGGTTTGCCCTGGGCCAGCAGCTTCGCCGTTTTGGGCTACTGTCTGCCGGCCTGCGAGCCGAAAGTGTGGACGAGTTCGTGGAACCCGGCTTCAGTTTCAGAGAATACGCGATCAGATCCCTGTATGTCGAAGCCGTACTCGACACCTACGACCGTTACCCCATCCCGCGCACCGGGTACCGGCAGAGTATCCAGCTTGAGCACGCCCAGGACCTGCTCGGCGGCAGTGTCACGTACACGAGGCTCCACGCCGATTTGGAGGGCATTATCCCCCTGCGGCACAAGCACGTGATCATCCTGTGCCTCAGGGCCGGGACAGCAGACACGCGTCTGCCCCTCTCGGAGCAGTTCGTAATGGGCGGCCGTTACGACTTCATGGGCTGGCGGATCGGAGAGGGACGGGGCGATCATTACTGGAACGGGCGAATCATCAGCCGCTTGCACAACGGCGGACCACGCTACATTACGCTGCAGTACAATCTGGGAAACATCTGGCAGAACGAAGAGCGCATCGATCTGCTCGACGTCGATCACGGCGTCGGAATCGCGTACACCATCGACACGCCTGCCGGACCGCTCGATTTTTCGCTGGCTATCGCCGAAAAGCGACCGCTGATCGGCTACGTCAATCTGGGGCTGCCCTTTTAGTCGCCGTGTTGCAGTTGCTCGCGGCCGGTCGACCCCAGGGCTGCTAGCAGAACACCGGCCAGCACCAGGCCGATGCCCGTCCAGGTGCGCCATCCGAAGGGTTCGTAATCGAAGAACACTCCGAGCGTCAGCGCGATCAGTGGTGTAACAAAGGTGATCAGTGACATGGTGAGCGCCGGCACGCGCGACAGGAGTTGATAGTAGAGCACGAATGCCAGGCCGGAGCCGGCGATCCCGAGATACGTGGCCGCCGTTACGGCGCGCAGCGTGAGGTGCTCGGGGGCCGGTGCGGGTCCGCCCCGGGCGACACAGGGCACGATGCGACCGCCCAGTGCCACGGTCGCCGTGGACAGTGCCACCGCCGGCATATCGGCCATCCAACGCCGGATGGTCACCGTATTGAATGCTGCGATCAGTGCCGACAGCGTCACCGCGAGCATGC
Organism: Candidatus Zixiibacteriota bacterium; assembly: GCA_030597645.1. GTDB lineage: Bacteria > Zixibacteria > MSB-5A5 > JAUVRN01 > JAUVRN01 > JAUVRN01. The sequence goes on along the minus strand of JAUVRN010000013.1, from coordinate 10,583 downwards.
CGAACACTTTCTCCGTGCTGCCCAGGTTGATCTGCTCCCAGTAGATGGTCATCAGTCCGCCGAAGCCGAGGACGAGCCCCATGGCCGCGCGTGGTCCCAGCCTCTCTGCGGGCAGCAGCCACCAGGCGAACAGCGCCACAAAGAACGGCATCGTCGAGAACATAACGGCGGCGAGACCCGAAGTGATGTACTGCTCTCCCCAGTACACCAGGCAGTATGCACCCGGGTAGGTGAGCAGACCGATCTGCAGGACGCGCCACTTTTCCCGGCGCAGGGGAGCCATGGGCGTCCCGCGATACGCGGCCACGGCGATCAAGAACAGCAGGGCCGGAATCAGGCGGATCGACAGCGACCAGAACGGCGGCATGTCGGCCAGTCCGATCCGGATGGCCAGCCACGTGGAGCCCCAGATCAGGCAGAGAAGAGCGTAGATGGTGAGCGTGGACACGGCAGCGATTCGTCCGGGCGAGGCCCGGCCGCTACTTGTTGTGCAGCATCACGGTCAGCGTGATATCGTCGGACTGCTCGGCGCCGGCGACGAAGTGCTCCAGTGCCATCTTGATGCGCTCGCCTATCTCCTGCGCGGATGAACGCGGTCCGTGCATGGCAGCGGCCTCGAGGTTCTGTTCTTCCCACTGCTCACCGGCGGGCGCTTCCGCTTCGGTGACCCCGTCGGAATAGATGACGATACCACTTCCCGGGGGGAAATCCTGTGTGTGCGCTTCATACGGAAGCGTGGAGACGGGGGACAGCATCAGGCCACCTTCGCCGTACCACTGGACCTCGCCGTCGGGTCCCCACACCAGGGGCGGATTGTGTCCGGCGTTGGCGTACACGAGCTTGCCCGCGGCAGGATCGACAATGGCGTAGAACAGCGTAACGAATCGGGCGGGTTCCATAGTGATGCCGAGGAACTGATTGACCGCGGTCACGACTTCGTCCGGTGGCTTGCCCGCCTGGGCCTGCGCCTTGAACGCGGCCTGTAGCTGGGCCATGAGCAGGGAGGCCGGCATGCCCTTGCCCGACACGTCCGCCACCACGCAGCCGATGCGTCCATCCGACAGCGGTATCCAGTCGTAGTAATCGCCTCCCACTTCGCGCGCGGGTGCGGTGAAGCCGTATAGATCGATGCCGTCGACTTTGGGGACGGACTTGGGAACCAGGCTTTCCTGAATGGTCCGCGCGACGCGCAGATCCTCCTCCATCAGGTGAAGACGCTGTTCTTCTTCCTGCAGGCGGGCGTTTTCGATGACCTGTGCGGACTGGGTCGCGATGATCGTGAGCAGGCGCTGGTCGTCGTCGTCGAACGGCTTGTTCCCGCGTTTGTTGAAGACCGACAGGACGCCGACCATACGGTTGCGCGTCTTGAGAGGTACCGCCAGCACCGACTTGATCTCCGGTGCTTCGCTGGACGTACCCTTGAAGCGTTCGTCGTTGTGCAGGTCGTTGGTCAGAAGCGGTTTCTGATTCTTGAGGATCCAGCCGGTGAGTGTGAGTCCCAGCCGGAACGGGAGGCCGTCCTCGGAGTGGTCCACGACCCGGACCAGCGTCTTGAACGCCTGATTGGGATCGGACTGATCGAGCAGGCGAATAACGCCCTGCTCCACACCCATGCGCCGAATGCACTTGGTGACGATCAGTTTGTTGATCTCGTCCACCTTCATGCTGGAGTCGATAGCCGTGGCGATCTCGTTGAGAATCGACAGCTCTTCGACGGCCTGGCGCAGGCGGTCATTCTCGGCCTGCAGGCGGTCGCCGGGTTGATTGGGTGTGTTCATCGCATCAATATCCGTTTGCCTGTGCCCGCTCGCGTCAGGGCCCCACAGGCGTCGGCGTAGGTGCCGATGTCGATGTCGGTGTCGGTGTCGGCACGGGTGTCGGCACGGGCGGCGGCACTCCCTGGGTGCCCAGACTCAACAGCTGCCGCGCTCGTGCGTCGGTGGGATGACCATCGAGCCAGAGTCGCGCAGCCAGTTCGAGCCGGGGTTGGTCATTGGCACGCATGGCGAATTGTGCCAGGGTTACGAATATCAGTTCTTCCTTGGGTCGACGGCGGAACTCCTCGGTGAGGAAGGTCAGCGCATCGGCATTGCGTCCGGCCGCGTCCAGGACCAGTGCATAGGATTGTACGTAGAGCACGTTGCCTGGATTGACTTTGTGCAGGTGCTCCAGGGCCGCCAGGCCTTCATCGACGACACGTGCGGAGTCCTCCCCGCGACCCATCCGTCCGTACAACTGGACCAGGTAATGATGCCCGCGCCAGTAGGCCGGCAGGGTCTCCCGCGCCTTCTCGGCCAGCCGGATGGCGGTGGCCGTATCGCCTGCCTGCAGGTAACGATCCGCCACCTGGAGCATTTTCTCGGGATAAGCCCAGAGCAGGCTCGCCGTGCTCTCGTCCTGGTACGAATCCAGGTCGGCGAAGCTGCGATAGGCATACACCGAGTCGTAGAGGCGCACCGACTCGGCGGTGTCGAGCATCCGGTCGCCTTCTTCTCTTACCATGCGGTAGTTCTGGCCGACCATCTCCATGTGCCGGGGAAGATTCAGCATCGTCTGGCCCGAGTAGCTCCCGGAAAAGAAGATGGGATCCTTCCAGTCGTTGGCCAGCGCGATCTGCTCGACCATCTGATCCTGAACGCGAATCAGATTGCGGTCGGGGTCCATGTACGGAACGAGGTCGTGCCGGTAGCCGCGGAAACGGTCGTCATACGGCTGCATCGGTTTGGCATACAGCCGTCCGTCGTCCAGTCGATCCGGGACCGTCTTGATCTGCTCGTCGCGCAGGTGCATGGGCACGCCGTACTGGTTCTTCATCTGCAGGATGTACCAGTCGGTGTTGACCAGGGAGAGATTGACCACGCGCACGTCGGTCCGGAATCCGTAGGCTTCCTGCAGGCACCAGACGGGAAACGTGTCGTTGTCACCGTTGGTGAAGAGGATGGCATTGGGCGGGCAGCCTTCCAGGATGTTGTAGGCATAGTCGTACGGCACGAAGTTGGCCGAACGATCACAACGGAACCAGTTGGCCTGTATCGTGCCCAGGGGCAGTGCCACGAACAGCAGCAGGCCGGCCACCGCCGTGACGCCCGATGCCATGCCCGATGCCAGCCTCTGCATCCGCTGTGCCGCCATGCCCGCAAGCCACGCCATGCCGATCCCGATGCAGACGCCGAACAGGGCAAAGCCGGTCGTGAAGAAGTAGTCACGATCACGCACTTCCAGATACGCCTGGTCCGTGGCGGTTGCATTGTAGAACACGCCGTCGGCAAAATTCATGTAGACCACCAGCCCCATGGTGGCGGCCAGCAGCGTAATCAGCAGATACACATATACGCCGTAGCGGTGGGCCATGTCCTCCTCGCGTGCCGCGCCGCTGCGTACGAACGGCACCACGAACGGCAACAGGCCGATGATGAACAGCAGGTAGAAGGGGCGGCCCTGCACGACAAACTGCTCTTCGAAAAAGCCCCAGAAACCCATCCGCGGATGACGCCCGAACTGGTTCTGCCAGAGCCCGCGCCGCTTGAACATGCGCGTTACCATGGACTGCTGGCCGTACTGTTTGCGTTCGAGAAAGCTCTTGAAGGTCTGCCAGTTATCCGGGTTGTTCTCATCGATCCGCGGGTTCTCGAGGCTGCGGATCGGGATATAAAGCTGCATCGTGAAGGCGACGAGGGATGCGCCGGCGATGCCCGACAGCAGTCCCCAGCGGCGCCTGGAAAGCCCCTGCTCCTCACCGGCCGCGTAGAAGCTGCCGATCAGCGAAGCCAGGAAGATGGCCCCGGTGCCCAGCCAGTCGAACGTGCCCCAGCCGTAGCGCTCGAACATCGCGATCGGGAAGGTCAGCGTGAACAGCACGTACAGTACGGTAGCCCACAGCGGGACGATCCAGCCGGAGAACTTGCGCTTGAGTGAATCGGGCGCCAGCAGCCACCAGAGCGAAAGACCGAACAGGTAATTGAGATTCCAGAGGAACGCTTCGGTCCCTGCGGCCATCACCATCATCGTAGCCAGGGCGCCGGCCCAGATCCGCCAGTCCTTGCGATAGTCCTGGTGGAACAGTACGACCATCAACCAGAGACCGGGAATGGCCAGGAACACCATCATGTGCACACCCAGTCCGAACACGGCCATGTACGAAGCAAACACGAGCAGGCGCGGTCCCAGCGGTTTGTAGCGTACGTCTACCCACGTAAGCGCCGCGTACATGATGGTCATGAAGATGAACAGCGTGATGCCGTACACTTCCGCCTCGACGGCGTTGCTCCACACGGTCGCGGCCGAGCCGAGCAGGACCGCCGCGCAGAAGCTGCCGCCGGTGATGATGATCTCTTTGCCCGTAAACTCCGCGTTACGCAGGCACCAGCGCCGCAGATAGCGTGCCGCCACCAGATAGGCCATGCCCACTGCGAATGCACCCGAAACGACACTCACCATGTTGACTCTGAGGCTGATGTCGGCGGCGAAGGGCACTATAGAGAACAAGCGCCCGATCAGCATGAACAGCGGCGTACCGGGTGGATGCGGTACCCCCAGAATCGACGCGGCGGCGATGAACTCACCACAATCCCAGAACGACATGGTCCGCTGCACCGTCAGCCCGTATATGATCAAGAACAGGGCCGTGGTGATCGCGGCGGCCACGAAGTCGACGCGTGGCTGTCTAAATCCTTCGGTATCAGAGTGTTGCGTGCCCAACTTTGCTCCTAAGGCGCTGCCAAATGAGTCCGAAAGTATAAGAAGAAGCCCCGGCGGGGCCAACCCCTAAACTGACCGAGGAGGCCGTATGCTCATCTGGTGTGCCATTCTCTTCACGCTGGGAATCCTGGCGTTCATGGACAGCATCTTCAACTACGGCGAGATATTCCGCCAGGTGAATTCGGTGTTGTTCATGCTGACGTCGCTGGGTCTTCTGGTCCGCACCACGACCAAGATCCGCGGCAAGCAGCTGGAACAGGTTCAGGAGCACGTTTCGTCGATGGAGATGGAGATGCGCAACATGCGCACCGAGCAGGAAAACCTGCGCCGCGTAACGACCGGCCGCTAGGCGCCTAGAACTGACCCAACGATCGGATTCGTCCCCGCGCTTCCTGTGCCCAGTGGGAGCGGGGATACGCCTCGAGCAGCCGACGATAGCGCACCACGGCACGCTCCGGCTGCCCCAGCTGGTCTTCGCATAACCGTGCTGCCGACACCAGCGCATACGGGGCGTCGGCGTCGTCCGGATACTGCTCCGCATAGCCGTCCCATAGTACCAGCGCCGAGTCCATCTGTTCCGACTGGAGGTGGATTTGTGCGGCCAGCATCACGGCCCGCGGTGACAGCGGCGCCTCCGGGCTGCCCCGCAGACCCCCGAGGAGGGTCAGTGCCGAGTCGGAATGCCCCCGGCGCGCCAGCGCCTCCGCCCGCCCGAGTACCACCAGATCACCTCGCGCGACCTCGCTGAATGTGGACAGCATAAAGATGTAACGGAGGGCGTCGTTGACCCAGACGCTCCTGGGGAAGTCGACGGTCAGCCCCGACCAGATCTCCTGGGCTCCTTCCAGATCCTCTTCGAACCAGGCCAGCTCGGCCAGCCTGTAGGTCAGCTCTTCGCGTACCGCACCCTGTGGATCGTGCTCGGAGAGGAGCACGAGAATCGCTCTCGCCGTGTCGTAGAGGCCTCGCCTTACTGCGATGTCGGCGGACCCCAGGAGCGCGCGTCCGGAATACGCGGCCGCGGGAGGGCGCCGGCGGATCACGTTTCGATAGACCGAGTCGGCGGTCCGCAGGTCATCAAAGTGCAGTCTGCGAATGTCCGCATACTCCAGCGCCGCTTCGATACGGAAGCGAACAACGGGAGATCCGTTGGCCATGCGGTAGAACTGATCCTGCGCGTCGGCCCACTGGCCGGTCCGCCGGGCCAGCAGGGCCAGTTCCCATTCGGCCTGGTGACGCACCGGGCTCGTGGGATACGTGTCGAGTATGCGTTGTGCGGTCCTCGCGGCCACGGCGTCATAGCCGCGCTCGGCCGCCTGGCGCATGAACATGATGAGCGACAGGCCCGCCTGCTGGTTGAGGCTGTCGACCTCCCACGCGGCGTCCAGGGCACGATCGGGTTGACCATCCGCGAGATACACTGTGATGAGCAGCTTGCGCGCCGGGATGCCCTGGGGCGTCAGCCGGGCGGCCTCCAGTTCGTTGCGGATGGCATCTTTACTTTCTGCCGTGACGACCAGCTGGAGGATCCGGTTTTCTACCTCTCGGGTTCGGGTCGAATCGCGTGCGATGGCCCGGAAGTACTCGGTGGTGGCCGAGGCGTAATCACGTCGCGCCTCGTACAGGAGCGCCAGCTCCATGGCGAAGAGACTGCTGTCCCCGGAGCGCACCCTGGCCTCCCGGTATGTGGATGTGGCCAGGTCCGCCACAGAGTGCTGTTCGTATAGTCGGGTAACGCGCAGGACCGTACTGTCGGCCGGATCGGCGTGCCAGAGACTGTCGAGGAGTTGCTGCGCCGAATCGAGGTGATCGGCCATCAGGTACAGCTCGCCGCGGAGAAAGTGCCAGCGCGCGGCATCCTCACGGTGCGGTTTGCGTGCGAGTGCTTCGCGGGTGAGTGATTCGAGGGCCGCGTAGTTCTTCTGACCGCGATAGAGGTCTGCCAGCAGGTTTTCACGGGCCAGCCACTGGTTGTCCGTCTCCGGGACCACACCTTCCAGCAGCGCGCGTGCCTGTTCCCAGCGTTCGAGGAGAATCAACTGGCGGGCCTGGACGAGGCGTTTTTGGATGTCGTCCGCGGCACGTGCACCGGAGCCGACGAGTGTGCACAACAGCACGACCATGCCGACTCGTTTCCAGCCCCCGAATCTCATCAACGGCTCTCGGACTCTCTCTGGGTAACCGATTCGAAGTACTCTTTGACCAGGGCGCGAAAACCGGGGGGATACCACTCGCTCTGAAACCGCTCCCAGCGTGCCGTTTCGTCTTCGCTCCGGGTGCGTGCCGGCGACAGCGGGTCAGGTGCCCGGCCCGCCAGTTCGGTGGCCTGGCGGCTCTGGCGCCGGTTCTCATAGTCCTGCCGCTGAAGCGATTTCTGGTAATCGAGCATGCGATTGTAGATGTTGCGCTGTCGCTCCAGGGTGCCGTCCGCGATATCGCCCGACTGGAGATCTTCGATGATCTCATCCATGGAACGTGCCATCTCGTCGAGGCGGCCGAGTCGGTCACGGCCGTCTGAGAATTGGCTGGCAAGGTCCTGCATCTGTCGCTGAATGGACTGCTGCTGCCCGGACAGCCGCTCCACGGTCTGCTGTTCCGACGGCGTCAGTCCATGCGGATTGCGCATGGACTGGGTCTGCTGATTGAGTTCGAGCTGTTGCTGGGAGAGGTTCTGCATGCCCTTGTGCATCTGGCCCTGACCCGACTTGGAGCCCTGGCACTGATTCTGGTTCTGCATGGACTCCATCAGGCTGCGGGTCGCCTCGTTGAGCGAAAACATCGTCTCGTACTGAAAGCTCTGTGACGCCGCGCCGTTGCGCTCGCTCAGGGTCCGCATGGCCTGTTCCGCCTGGCGCCGTCCCTCACTCAGGTGCCTGCGCACATCAGGTGACAGAAACAGGTTCTGCTTGGCCTGTTCGTTGAACTCCTCGGTCAGCACCTCGATGCCCTGTACCATGGCCGCCTGCCGGCGCGCCAGATCGCGAAGGGCCAGGCTCTGCCTGGAGAGGGACGCCGTGGAATCACCCATGGATTCCTGTTCTTCCGACAGGGAGAGCGTCCGGCGCGTGAGCTGTTGCAGCGCCTGCAGCTGTTCGGCGTTCATCTGGTTCTGCATGTTCATCATCTGCTGCTGCATGTTGGCGAGCATCTGCCGCATCTTGCTCGATGCTTTCTTGCCCGACTGGCTCGCCTGACTCTGCTGACCGGCCTGCATTTGCTGCGTCATCTCCTCCATGTCGGCGTCGGCGTCATTCTGCATGGCCGTCTGGGCGAACATCTCGATCTCTGCGCGTGCGTTCGATTCCTGGTTGAGTTCCGACAACTTGCGGGCCTGTTCCTGAAGATCGTTCATCTGCTCGCGCAGGGCCTGCTCTTCCCGTGCGAGGCTGTCGAGTGTGGGCTGGTCGGGGGCCGCTTCCGCAGCGCGATTCTGAGCCTCCTGGTTTTCGGTGAGGCGCTCTGCCATGCGCAGCATGTTCTCCATCATCTGTTCCATCTGCATCTGGCGGAGTTGTGCGAGCGTACGATCGAGCTGGGCCAGAAGTTCCTCCTCGCTCATCTGAAAGTCCTCGAGGGCCTGCCTCATCTCCTCTGGTGTGAGGGCCTCCATGGCCTGCTGCAGCCGGGCCAACTGTTCCATCAGCTCGGGGGTCATCACCTCCTGGAGCAGCCGGGAGATCTCATTCATCTTCTGGAGCATTTCCAGGGACGTCATGCGATTCTGAGCCAGTTGCTCGGCTTCGCGCTCGATATCCTCGGCCCACTTCTGCAGATCCTCGGCCAGTCGCTGCTGCGTTTGGTACGCCTGTTCCAGCTCCTGTCGGTGTTCCCACTCGACCTTCTCGCGTCCGGCGAGCTGCCGGGCCATCTCGCGCAGATCCTGGGCCATCTTCTGCTGCTTGCGCACGGCTTCGGCCACCTGGTCGGTGCGTTCCGCCTGCTGCCGCTCGGTTTCGGCGATAATCTCGTCGAGCGTGGGCAGGCGCAGCACGTAGGTTTCCGACTCCGCCCAACGCGCCACGGGTTCCCTGGTGTCGTAGATGCGAGCGCGGTAAATCACGCGATCCCCGGGGAAGAGTCGCATGTCCATCAGGGCCCAGTCGAATTCGTAGACGCCCTCCCTGCCCAGATCGGATGGCAGCACCAGGGTCTGCGTCTGCTCTTCGCGCTCGCCTTCCTGACCCACGACACGCGAAATCATCTCGAGCCGCGAGAACCCGTAGTCGTCGAGCAGAGCCGCGGCCACGTGTACGCGCATCGCTTCCGGGATGTCCCGGTCGCCGCCCGGCTTGAGGAGCGCGATCTGGGGTGGCAGGTCCGGAATGACTTCGATTTCGAACGGCACCGGATCGTAGTTGTCGAATCCGGCATCGTCGACGACCACCACGCGGATGGTCTGACGTTGCCGTACGTGGAACTCTGCTGTGCCGAGGCTTCCGTCGATGTTCAGCGCAACCTGCGAACTGTCGGCCAGGAGTATGTGGCCGCGCGCCAGCGGGCGATCGCTGTGCGCCACCAGTTCGAGCCGGCTTCCCTCGGGAACGATCCAGCGCTGCCGCGTGGCATCCAGAGCAAACTCATCGATGCCCGTGTAGGACGGCGGCCGGCAGTTCACCACCACGTTGACCAATTCCGGACGCCGCGCCACCTCCACATGACGCGTCTCACTCTCCTGTCCGTCCGCGCTGAAACGATAGGTGATCGATCCGGGCAGCGAGGAGAGCGTGTGGCTGAACCGGGACCGGTCCGTCGCGACGGGGCTGAGCTCCTCGGCAAACCAGTCCCCATCATCTCCATAGCGCCAGTGCAGGCGGGCGCTGCGGGGAGGCCTGGGGCCGTCGGCCCGTGCTTCGAGGGTAACGCTCTCGTATTGAAGGATGCGGGCTGCTTCCGTCTCGATCTGCCACTCGAAGGGCACCGGACGCGGCAGCTCTTCGGTCGGATGCGTTACGGCGTACAGGGTTCTACGCGCCGGTCCCTGGAATGCCAGGGCGAGGACGACGGTGGCTGCCGCCGCTGCAGCAAACCAGCGTAGTCCGCGGGTGGCTCCGGCCCGTGACCAGAATCGGCCGAGATGGACCTCACGCAGGAGGCGACGCGCTTCCTCTACCGTATGCCGGACGAGGAACCCTGCGTAACCGCGCCGGTCCGCTTCATCTCCCTGTCCGACCTCTACTGCGGTGATCAATTGTTCGCGCAGTTCGGGCGCGTAGTTCTCGAGCTGGCGAGCCCGGCGCCGGTGCGGAACGGGTCCCAGGAAGGCGCGGCTCAAGAACCACAGTGCGACCAGCACCACAAGACCGGTCACGATCAGCAGGGTGACACGCAGGGCGGCCGGCAGGCCCTGGACGTGTTCGATCGGTACGAGCGCCCCGAATACTGTGAGGAGAATCGCCGCGCCGGTGAGCGCGCGCCGCACCGCTTTGTGCAGCACCCATCGGCGATGGACACCGGCGATGAACTCGAGGATCTCGCGCAGTTCGTTGGAGGGAGGGGAGGCCATGGTCTCTTGTTCGTCCTCGGTTATCCGGATCCGTGACCGCGTCTCACTGCAACAGCGACCAGAGGATCAGATTGGCGCCCAACTCCAGGGCGCTGCGTCGTGCTTCCTCTGAATCTCCGTGCACTTCGGGGTCCTCCCAGCCGTCTCCGATGTCCGACTCATATGCATAAAAACAAACCAGTCTCTTATCAATGAAGATCCCGAGGCCCTGGGCGGGCCGATTGTCGTGCTCGTGAATCTTGGGCGGTCCGCTGGCAAACTCGAAGTAGCACCGGTACAGCCCGTAATCCCAGGGGATCTCCACCAGCGGGTGGTCCGGAAATACGCGGGCGATTTCACGGCGGAACGCGTCGTCGAGTCCGTACGAATCGTTGGCGATCAG
>JAUVRN010000152.1 GCA_030597645.1 Candidatus Zixiibacteriota bacterium | reverse complement strand
ACGCTCCGGCACTCGATGTGCGCCCAGGGCAACCAGGCCACGAGCAACATCGTGGCACCGCCCAGTGGCGTACACAGACGTTTCGCTAGATTTCCCAGGGAATCCTCTGCCTTTCGAGCGCCGGCATGCATCTCCATGACGCGCCCCGGCCAATATCGAGGGCAGCGCCACACTCTGCAAGCGCGCAGAGGCACGGCAACCGTGCCTTGACGCCTGCGCGAGCCACCGCTAGCTTGCCGCCGCTATGATACTTGCCCTGCTGCTGTCGCTGTTGGCCGCCATGGCCACGCTGGCAGGGGGCCTGTTTGTCACCCGACACATCCGTCATCGTACAGTCTGGCTGAGGTCTTTCCTGGCCTTCGGAGCCGGGTTCCTCCTGGCGGCGACGCTCCTGGCCATGGTCCCCGAAAGTTACGAGGTCATGGGCAGAACGGCGGTGCTCCTGATCCTGGCCGGTTACCTGCTGACGCACGTGTTTGAGCACACGATCGTACCGCACTTCCATTTCGGCGAGGAGAAGCACGGCGAGAGCGAATCGCTGGGGCGCCAGTCATTCCTCGCCGCCACCGTGGGCATGGTGGTGCACTCGTTCTTTGACGGCGCCGCCATCGGATCGGGCTTCGTCATCGACGCCCGGCTCGGGTGGCTGCTGTTCCTGGCCATCGCCCTGCACAAGCTGCCGGACGGCTTCACGCTCGCGTCCCTCGCGCTCGCGTCCCATCAGACGACGCGGGCGGCGACAGGCGCCGTCATTGCGCTGGCCGTGGCCACCGTGGTGGGGACACTGGCCGTATCGTTGATGAGCGGGTGGGCGGGGCCCGCACTGGCGCTGTCGGCTGGTGTAGCGCTCTACGTCTCGGCGACCGACCTGATGCCCGAGGTCAACCGGGAGCGCGGCATCCGCTGGTCCCTGCTCTCCTTTGCAGGGGTGGCGGCTTTCTATCTGACCGAGCAGCTGGTACACTACATACAGCATTGAAGTCCGCTGCCTGTTCCGCCAGCACATGGATCCCGGCACCTGTTCCCGCGTATCAAATGGGGCATTGACTAACGGCTCGTGGACGCGTTATCGTCTCCGCGGACCAGAGCCGGCTAACACGCATTATCTGAGGGGGGTCCTTTATGATGCGCAAGCTCTTGGCGGGGTTTTTGGCGCTTGCCCTGCCATGGATCATACTGACCGCTGCGCCTGCATCCGCCCAGCTACTGGGGACCATGTCCACGGCCGCCGTCGAGGAGGTGGGTGCCCAGAAAGTCGGCGGGTACGTCGGCATCACAGGCGACTTTGTCGCCCTCACGGGTCAGTTCAGACTGGGTGTGGCTTCCTCACTCGACATGGGCGCCAAGGCCGCGTACGTCGACTTCAACTCGCCGGGCGGGAGCAGTCTCGCGCTCAATGCCGATCTCAAGATCCAGATCCTGGACATCTATCTCCAGGATCCGATCGACCTCTCGCTGGGACCGGACGTGACCTATTTCCGGGCGAGTGACGTAACCAATTGGTACTTCGGCGGGTACATCCTGGTCTCCAGGGAGTACGCGCTCTCCAGTGGTAAACCGCTGTCGCCTTATGCCCGTCTGGGGCTCCGACTGCACCGGGTTGAGTTTGCGGGCACGAGCACCGATGACTTCGACATCGGTTTCGCCGGCGGCGTCGAATACGGTCTGTCGGGGTACACGTCTATCTTTGGTGAGATCGTGATCGAGGATACGGGCACGGGATTCTACGCGGGTGCGCAATATCAACTGCCCTGACCCGGTCACCCGCATGTCGCGGAGCACGGTGGCCCTGGCCGCCGCGTAATTCATGTCGATCTGGCAGGCAGCCATACTCGGTCTGCTGCAGGGACTGACGGAGTTCCTGCCGGTGTCCAGTTCGGGCCATCTGGTACTGATGCGCGCGTACTGGGAGACGATTCCTCGGGACCTGCTGTTCGAAGTCACCGTACACCTGGCGACGCTGTTGGCCGTGGTGGCGTACTACCGCCACGACATCCTGGCCATCTTCAAAGGCGCCATCACCGGGACTCCATCCACATGTGCCGGCATGTCGACTCGGCGATGGTTGGGCCTGATCATGCTCGGGTCGATTCCGGCGGCCGTGGTGGGTCTGTTGTTCCGGGCTCAGCTCGAAGCTACGTTTTCCGACGGAGCGGGAGCCGGCATGCGTCTGATGGCCACGGGAGCGCTCCTCTTTTCTACGGCATCCATCGCGGCGACCCGGCGTTCCGTATCTGCAGCGACGGCATTCCTGATCGGTGTCGCCCAGGCCGTCGCCATCCTGCCGGGCATCTCGAGATCAGGTGCCACGATTGCCACCGGCATCTGGGGGGGCGTCGAGCGGGAGCAGGCGGCGCGGTATTCGTTCTTGCTGTCCCTGCCTGCGATTGGCGGCGCCTTTCTTCTGCAGGTTTTTGATGTTGCGGAACACAGTGTGGCCCTGGACGTCCAGCGCCTATGGCCCCTCATCGTAGGATTCGTGGTGGCTCTGGTGTCCGGTTACTTTGCCGTGCCGCTGTTGATTCGCGCACTGATTCGAAACAGATTTGCCCTGTTCGGCATCTGGTGCTGGATTGTTGGAATCTGGGCACTCAAGTACTTCGGCCGATGAGTGAACACTTCGCGCTGATCCGGTTCGACTCGCTGGGCGATCTGATTTTGATTACGCCCGTCATTCGCAATCTGCACCTCGCGTATCCCGATTGCCGTATCACGTTGGTCACCCGCAGACCGTATGACGAACTGTTTTACGCCGATCCCGATGTCGACCGGGTGGTGGCGACAGGCGGATTGCTCGACCGGGATGGGCTGCCAGGCACACGGGCCGCAGCCCGCGCCCTTGCCGATGAGCGATTCGACGCCGTGATCGATCTACAGGGAAGCATAGCCAGCCGCCTGCTCGCCCGACAACTGCGAGCCCGTCGCCGCGCCCACCATGCCCGAATGACCTGGGCCCGGATGAAGCTGGTATACTTCAAGCGGTTCGCGCGACCGCTCCCGCCCAAGGTCGATCGCTTCAATGCCGCACTCGCCCGGGTCAAAACCGACGTGCGCACACGGACGCCGGAAATCCGACTGTCCACTGCGGCACGTGCATGGGCTGCGGCAGAATCGCGGCGCACGCAACGCCGGAGCGTGTTCACAACGGTCGGTGCGCACCCGGGTGCGCGCTGGCCAACCAAACGCTGGCCGGTTTCACTCTTTGCGGACTGCCTGGCGCGGGTGGCCGAGCGTGAACGCGCACGGGTGTTCCTCTTTGGTTCCGCACCCGAGCGACGCCTTCTCGAAAAGATCGCGGCCATGATTCCTCACGTGCACACAGTCGTGTACTGCGGACTGCCGTTGCAGCGCGTGGGGGCGCTCGTGGAACACTGCGACGTGTTTCTGGCCAACGACTCCGGTCTCATGCACCTGTCGGCTGCGCTGTCGGTACCTACCGTGGCGCTCTTCGGCCCGACACATCCAAGCCTTGGCTTCACGCCACAGGGCCCGCGCAATCGCATCTTCTTCGGATACGCCCATTGCTCACCCTGCTCCATGCTCGGTGAGCGACCCTGCTATCAGAAGCGCCGGTTTTGCCTGGAACGAATCGAACCCATCAAGGTGGCGGAGACTATGGCCGAGCTACTGTCCGAGGGCAAGGTGGTCAACGAAGCCCTGGAGACGCTGGCGTGAGCACACCCGTCGTCTTCCTGGATCGGGACGGCACCCTGATCGAGGAGCGCGGCTACCTGGCCGACCCCGCGCAGGTCGCGCTGATCGAGGGCGCCGCAGAGAGCATTCGCCGACTGACCGACGCTCGATACGCGGTCGTCGTTCTTTCCAATCAGAGCGGCGTGGCGCGAGGGATGTTCTCGCTGGCCACGGTGGAAGAGGTCAATCACCGTGTTCGCGAACTGCTCGCGGCCGAGGACGTCACATTGGCAGGTATGTACTACTGTCCGCATCTGCCCGATGCCCACGATTCTCCGTACGGAGGCCTGTGCGCGTGTCGCAAACCATACACCGGCATGGCCCACGAAGCCGCGTCGGTGCTCGACCTCGACCTGCACCACGCCTATGTGGTAGGCGACAAGCTCGATGACATGGGGCTGGCCAATCGCCTCGGCGCACCGGGCGTGCTGGTACGGACAGGTTACGGCCGCGACTCGGAGTTCAACCTGGGACGGCCGGGAGCTCCCAGGGCAGCCATCATCGTCCCGAGCATCGTGACCGCCGTGGACTGGATTCTCACGCGACGCCGCCGCACATAACTGCGACATCGTCCGCGCGCTTCTCGTTGCTCACGCCGTGCAGGGTAACTATCCTGTATCACAAAGTGATGCGGCGGGGCGACGCGCTTGCATCTACCATCCAGACCTCTCACCGGGAGAGTTGGGGGCCATCATGAGACTCTCGGGCGTTCACCTGCTGCTCAGCTACGCGTGCAACTTCGAATGCGACCACTGCTTCGTCTGGAGCAGCCCCAGACAGTCCGCCACGATGACGCTGGAGACCGTTCGCACGATCCTCCAGCAGTCTAAGGAGCTGGGCAGCGTGGAGTGGATCTACTTCGAGGGCGGCGAGCCGTTTCTTTACTACGCGGCCCTGCTCAAGGGCGTGCAACTGGCCGTCGGATCCGGTTTCCGCGTAGGCCTCGTATCCAATTCTTACTGGGCCACATCGGAGGAGGATGCGCTCGAGAACCTGCGCCCCTTCGCCGGTCTGATCGAAGACCTTTCAATCTCCAGCGACCTGTTTCACTATGACGAAAAGCAGAGCCCGCAATCGAAGAACGTGGCGGTTGCGGCAAAGAAGCTCGGCATCCCCCTCGGCGTGATTTGTATCGCATCCCCGGTGGAGGAGGGCGTGCAGGAGTCGGTGGGCAAATTACCCGGCGGCGAGTCCGCCGTCATGTACCGCGGCCGGGCCGTGGAGAAGCTGGCCGGAGCCGCACCCAAGTTTCCCTGGCGAGACTTCGACGAGTGTTCGCACGAGGATCTCACCGATCCCGGCCGGGTGCATATCGATCCGCTGGGCCATGTGCACGTGTGCCAGGGGGTCTCACTCGGGAATGTGTTCGAAAACTCGCTGGCCGAAATGTGTGCGACCTACGACCCGGTGACCCATCCCATCGTCGGTCCGATACTCGCCGGTGGTCCGGCGGAGCTGGCCCGGCGGTACCAGGTCCCCGTGGAGCCCGAGTACGCCGATGAGTGTCACCTCTGCTATGAGACGCGCAAAGCGCTGCGTACCCGCTTCCCCGACATCCTCGGACCCGATCAGATGTACGGAGAGCCGGGCACAGCGAGCGGCGCCTAGACCGTTTCCTGGCTTCCCTGCCCGCCTGTGCGGCCTCGCTGCCGCTCGATGATGTCGCTGAACTTCTCGTCCATGTGCGAAACGATCCACTCGTCGATAATGGATTTCTTGAAGCGCCACTCCTTCCCCAGCTTGGCCGCAGGTATCCGTTTGGCCTGGGCCCAGGTGTAGATCGTCTGAGGCTTGACTTTCAGATACCGCGCCACCTCTTCCAGGGTCATGATGTCCGACTCCAAATCAACCCCCTTCGAAGATGTTGGCCGGTGGGATGGAGTCGGCGGGCCCCGGCGAACCCGCGGGCGTCTGCCGAAGTTCGGGCTGCGGTTCGTCGGAGCCGGTCAGCTGATT
>JAUVRN010000197.1 GCA_030597645.1 Candidatus Zixiibacteriota bacterium | reverse complement strand
TCAGAACACCACGCGCATCCAAAATCGTCTTGCGCCGTCGGACACTCGCCTCTAAGTTGGCGCGACCGCAGATCCAGCACATACGCAGTATTTCTGCCGGTATCACAGGAGGTTTTCCAATGTCAGAGTTGGTCAAATATCAGGTGGATGGTGGTGTGGCCATCATCACCCTTTGCGATCCACCCGCCAACACCTACACCTACGAAATGATGCAGCAGCTGGACACCTGCATTCTCAAGGCGCGCATGGACGAGTCGGCGCACGTGATCTTGCTGACCGGCGAAGGCGACAAGTTCTTCTCGGCCGGTGCCAACATCAACATGCTCAACGAAGTGACGCCGAACTTCAAGTACTTCTTCTGCCTGCACGCCAACGAGACGCTCAGTCGCCTGGAGCAGACGCCCAAGCTGGTCATCGCCGCGCTCAACGGTCACACCGTGGGCGGCGGTCTGGAAATCGCCATGGCGGCAGACATGCGCATCGCCAAGGAAGAGGGCGGCAAGATCGGCCTGCCCGAAGTGACCCTGGGCGTACTCCCGGGTACCGGCGGCACGCAGCGTCTCGGCCGCATGATCGGCAAGGCCAAGGCTCTGGAACTCATGATCACCGGGCGCACCTTCGGATTCGACGAAGCCAAAAAGTACGGCATCGTCAACGAGATCTATCCCGCGGCGACCTTTATGGAGGACGTGATGGCGTTTGCCAAGCAGTTCGTGCCGCCCAACAAGGCGTCCAAGGCGGTCGGCCTCATCAAGCGCTGTCTCTGTTCCGGCCTCGAAGTTCCGTTCGGAGAAGGACTGGCCATCGAGCGCGAATTGCAGCAGCATCTGTTCCAGTCGGACGACGGCAAAGAAGGCATTTCCGCTTATGTGGAGAAGCGCCGACCGCAGTTTACCGGAGCGTAGTCGTTTCGATCACACCCTGGATGGGGCGGTGACTCCGCCCCTTTTCTCTGCAGGAGACTGAACCGTGACCCAGGTAGCCGCATCCGCCGAGACGCGCCAGCTGTTCATCGGCAACGAATCCGTCAAACCACATTCGGGTAGTTACTACACCAGCATCAATCCGGCGACGGAGGAACCCATTGCCGAGATCGCCGCGGCCGACGTACACGACACGGACCAGGCCGTCAAGGCCGCGCAGGCGGCACTCGGTTCCAAGGAGTGGGGCCGGATGGATGCCTCGGACCGTGGTCGGATCATCTGGAAGATCGCGGATCTGCTCGAGGCCCATCTCGAAGAGATGGCCACGCTCGAGACGATAGACAACGGCAAGCCGATCTTCGAGTCGCAGTACGTCGACATTCCGATGTGTATCAATGTGCTGCGCTATTTCGCCGGCTGGGCGGACAAGGTGCAGGGCGACACGATCCCCGTGCGCGGCCCGCACTTCGTCTACACGCGCCGCGAGCCCGTGGGCGTGATTGGGGCCATCACGCCGTGGAACTTCCCCCTGATTCTCTCGATGTGGAAGATCGCACCGGCGCTGGCTACCGGATGCACGGTCGTTCACAAGCCGGCGGCGCTGACGTCGCTGACGGCTCTTCGCTTTGCCGAGTTGTGTGCGGAGGCAGGACTCCCGGCCGGCGTACTCAACGTCGTACCGGGGAAGGGCAGCGTCGTCGGTCAGGCCCTGGTAGAGCACCCGGGCGTGGACAAGATCGCGTTCACCGGTTCCACGGAAGTCGGCAAGGGCATCATGCGCGACGCGGCGGACTCTCTGAAGCGAGTGTCGCTGGAACTGGGCGGCAAGTCCCCAAACATCATCTTCGCGGACGCGGACCTCGATGCGGCCACCCGCGGCGTCTTCAACGGCATCTTTTCCGGCAAGGGAGAGGTCTGTGCCGCAGGATCCCGCCTGTTCGTCGCGCGTGCGATTCACGACCAACTCATGGAAGGCCTGATCGCACGGGCGGAACGGGCTCAGCCGGCCGATCCCATGCATCCCAAGACGCGCATGGGTGCCATCGTCTCCAAACAGCAGCAGGGGACGGTCCTCGGTTACATCGACAAGGGCAAGGCCGACGGCGCGCGGCTGGCTGCAGGCGGCTTGGCTGTCAAGGTCAACGACCGCGGTTACTTCATCCAGCCCACGATCTTTGACGACGTCCGCAATGATATGACCATCGCCCAGGAAGAAATCTTCGGCCCGGTATTGTCCGTCATCCCCTTCGATGACAGCGACGATGTAGTGGCCATGGCCAACGATACGCAATACGGACTGGCGGCGGCGGTCTGGACCCGTGATATTACCCGGGCCCACAACGTAGCGGCGCAGATCAAGGCGGGCACCGTCTGGATCAACATGGTCAACTTCTATGACGCGGCGGCTCCCTTCGGCGGCTACAAGCAATCCGGCTTCGGCCGCGAACTGGGCAAGAAGGCGCTCGAGGGTTACACGGAAAACAAAACCGTGTGGGCGAATCTCAAGGGCTGATTCACCGCTTTTACCGGTCGCCCACGACCGGATCACATACGGGCCGGTGAGGAGGGATTATGAATACACCAATCTCCAGCCTGAGACACCTGCTGCTCGCACTGCTACTCGCCTGGGTCTCCATGGGACTGATTGACAACGCGCATGCGGACGAGCGTCCCCATTCTCTCCAGCCACGACAGTGGGCGCTTCAATTCGAAATCGACGGCGCCGACCTGACGGCCTTTGAAGGCCTCGTGTTCTCCGGCAAGTATCACCTGTCCAGAGGTTCGGCGCTGCGCCTGGGTATCGGCTACAATTACACGGCGTCGGTGACGCAATCCGTCAATCCGGATCCTGCGGATCGCTCCACAGAATCCAAGTTCACAGAGCACGACATACAACTGGCCCTTCAATTCGTCCGCTACCTGTCGGTCGGATCGTACTTCAACCCGTTCCTGGTCGCCGGTGCTCAATATGGCGGCGGCTGGTGGGAGCGGAGTCAGATCCGTACACAGCCGGGTCAAACCGACAGGGGCTCCATTACCGAGGGTAATTTTCAATCACTGGGATTGGTGCTGGGCCTGGGCGTGGAGTGGTTTGCAACGCGTCGGATCAGCTTTCTCGCGGAGTACCGGTTTCTGATCCAGCACGTGTGGGACGAGAGTCGCAATCGATTCGAGTCACCACCCGGACAGATTGTCGACCAGAGCGGCTGGGATTCAGAACGCTGGAGCGTCGGCGGCGATTCGGTTCGCTTCGGGCTGTCACTCTAGCTGTAGGCGCGTCTAGTACGTCTCGGCGCTTCTCTCCCCGCGACGCTCCAGCCGGTATAGCTCGGCGTACACGCGGTCCCGCTCGTAATCCGAGTCGATGGAATCGACCACGCGCTCGACCTGATCCTGCACTGCATCGTCTCTCATGAAGAATTCACCGTGTTCGATCAGAAACTCGGCCTTCTCGTAATCCGAGTCGATATCCTCACAGATGGCAAGCATGGCGAGCAAGACTTCCTCCGACACACCGTCGTGCAGCGCCACCTCGGAGATCACCCTCCGCTTTTCATAGTCGGAGTCGAGCTGTTCTGCGGCGGCCACGTATGCCGCGAGTAGCTCGTTGTTCTCCACGACGTAGTCTGACATGCGGATGAGAAGTTCGGCCCGCTCCCAGTCCGAGTCGAGGGTGGTGGCCAGGTCCAGCACCTGTGCGACAAATTGCGGGTCCGCGTCGCGGGGCATGAGCAGGGCTTCGAGAACACGCCGTTTCTCATAATCGGAGTCGATCATGGCCACGGCCTGCATGTACAGGTCGCGGGTCACTTCACGGTCACGCGAGTGGTCGGCCAGTTCCAGGAGCAACTCGGCCTTTTCGTAATCCGAGTCCATCATCATGGCCAGCTTGAGAACCGCCTCGGCGTGACCCTCTTCCAGGTCATCCTTGGTCCCCATGGCGCTGAGAACCCGGCGGATCTCGTAGTCGGAATCCAGCGATCCCACGGCCTCGATAAATGCGTCCTGCGTGGCAGCATCCTGGTCGGTGTAGCGGGCGTACTTGATCAGCAGTTCTGCCTTTTCGTAGTCCGAGTCCATCTCGCGACCCACCTGGCGGAACATCTTTCGCACATGGTCTGCATCGAGATCGCCCTGCTTGACCAGTTCCTCGAAGTAGATGCGCTTGACGTAGTCGCTTTCGATACGTGAAACCTCGCGGAGAACACCGTCGGGGCCACTCTCCGCGAGGATGGCTTTGACGCGTGTATCCGCGCCCAGCCCGGTCCGGCGCATGATGTCGGGCAGCAGTTCCTTGAGCCAGCGCTGCGCCGACGCATCGAATTCCTTCCAGTCTCTTCCTTCAAAATAGTAGTACTCGATACCGCCTTCGCGGCCGGGCATGATCTCGACGCCCCGCAGGTCTCGGCCCTCGCGCTCCTCGATCAGGAAGAACCCGGCATCGGAGATGCTCTCGAGGCCGTCACCGGCGGCGTTGAATGCGATCGTGCCCTCGGCCTCGATGTGCACCCGGTGACGGCCCTTGTTCCATATCCAGGTGAACTCGCCGTCGTCACGGTTGATGGAGAGGGTGCCGTCAAAGTCGATGTCGCCCAGATCCTCGAGGTCTTTCTGGAGACGTTTCTCCGACTCGCGCAGGCGCTCCTCAGCCTCACGCATGCGCTCTTCGGTGTCGGGCAGCGGATCGGACTGTGCCCAGATCATGGGGCGGGATGAGCGCGCTTCCGGAGCCGGTGCGGCAGGAACCGCGGGTGTGGCAGCGGGAGCGGGCCCGGTGGCTGGAGCGGGTACACTCCAGATCCCGGCCGACGGCGGTGCAGCCGGCTCCGCCACAGGAGCAGCCGGGGCGGGCTCCGCCGGGAGCGTCCAGGTGTGTGAATGGGTTGGAGTTGCGGGCGGTGCCGGCGTAGACGGCTGGGCCGGCGGAGACAC
>JAUVRN010000284.1 GCA_030597645.1 Candidatus Zixiibacteriota bacterium | reverse complement strand
TGCCGGCCACGCGTTCCACTAGATCCGCCTTGGTCATACGTTCCTCCTACGTACTATTGAACTGCCTTGTTCTTCAAAACGTACACAGATAAGCCAGCCGCGGCCCGCCCACTCCATGGTCGGGGTCGATCCGCAGACCGAGTATCGAACCCATCAGATCAAGAAGCCCGACCCGCCGACGCCGTACCTGACGTACGGTCTCGGGGTCAGAGCCAATGCCGGCCATTTCGCCGGCGATGTCAATAGCATCCTGATAATCGCCCAGGACATCCACCAGTCCCAGCTCCAGTGCCTGCTGTCCCGTGAAGATCGCACCCGTCGCGAAGGCCATGACGCTGTCGCGGTCGATGCCGCGTCCCTCGGCAACCACGTCGACGAATTGCTCGTAGGTGTCGTCGATGACGGCCTGGAGCATCTCCTCCTCGCGCGGCGTGATGGAGCGCCCCGGGTTGCCCACGTCCTTGAACTCACCGGAGCGAATGGTCTCGAGCCGGATGCCGACTTTGTCCATCAGCCCTTCGAATACTGGGAACTGCATGATCACGCCGATCGACCCGGTCAGCGTGCCCGGGTTGGCCACCACCGTATCGACACCGCAGGCGACGTACAGCGCGCCCGAGGCCGCAATGGAACCCATGGACGCGACGACTTTCTTACCGCGGTCGCGCGCCTTGCCGATCTCTTCGAAGATTTCCTGTGAAGCCGCAACGCCGCCGCCCGGCGAATCGAGCCATACCACGATGGCCTTCACGTTGTCCTGATCGGTCCAGTGCCTGATCTGGCGTACGGTCCAGGCCGCCGAAGTGATCTGGCCTTCGGTCTCCGCCAGGGCCACACGGTTGCCAAATCTCTCCAGGGCGAATCCTCCGCCCCCAGGCCAGTCGCCGACCAGTATGGCGAAAAAGACGAGTACGGCCACCACCATGATGGCGACCAGAATGCGATCCCGCTTCTGCATGATCCTAATGGTTCTCCGGAATGACCAGTTTCGTGCCGATGACGATACGTTCCGGATCGATAATACGATTGAACGCCATGATGTCACTGACGCCGATGCCGTGTCGCCGGGCGATCCGGGTCAGCGTATCGCCCCGTTTGACTACGTAGGTAAAGCTTCCGCCGGAGCTGCGCCGCCCCGCCGGCACGAGCAAGCGCTGGCCGGCATAGATCCGGTTGCGGCTCGAGAGATGGTTGAGGCGGGTCAGCGTACTGACACTGGTGCCGTGCTTGCGAGCAATATCCCACAGGGTGTCGCCGGGGCGCACCCTGTAGCGCGAGTACGTACGCGTCGATGGTGCCACCCCGCCGGACGGCGTCGGTACGCGCAGAATCTGGCCCGGGTATATGCGTCGCTTGGACGAGAGCTTGTTGTCGCGGGCCAGGCGATCGACACTCGTGCCGTGCGCCTTGGCGATGTCCCACAGCGTATCGCCCGGGCGAACCCGATACTCGCCGGACACCGATGCGGTAACCGCTCGCCGAGATGAGCGAGTGTAACCAGCCCCCACGGGCACCGGTACGGTCAACTTGCGTCCGGCAATAATACGGCTGGAACGCAGTTTGTTGGCATCCTTGATGGCCCCCACGGATACGCCGTACCGACGAGCGATGGTGGACAGCGTTTCGCCGCGGCGGATCGTGTGACGGACCCATTCTGTTCGCTCGGACTGAGGTATCTGCTCATACGCCGTCGCGAAGCGATCCCCGAGCCCCGGCGGCACGCGCAGCACGTACTGCTTTTCACGCGGTGGTGTGACGCCTCGCAGCAGCTCCGGATTGAGCGCCTTGAGTTCGGCGGTGCTGCAGCCGATGTGTCGATCCACAACCTTTAGCTCGATCGGCTTGTCGACGCTCACCTCTTCCCAGCGAAGCGGCGGATCGAACTCTATGTGAAAGCCGAAGCGCTCCGGATCCCTGGCGATCACGAGGGATGCGAGATAGAGCGGCACGTAGTTCTCCGTCTGCTTGCGCAACCGCATCTTCCAGAAGTCTCTGGTCTTCTGGCTGCGGATGGTCCGGCCTACTCGACCTTCCCCGCCGTTGTACGCGGCGAGGGCCAGGTACCAGTCGTCGAACAAACCGTACAGATACTTCAGATACTGGGCGGCCGCGTGAGTCGACCGGATGAAATCCCGCCGCTCGTCACGCCACCAGTCGCGGGAGAGACCGTAGTTGGTACCGGTGGACGCGATAAACTGCCACGGTCCCAGGGCACGCGCATAGGAATAGGCACTGGTATTGTACCCGCTCTCGATAATCGGCAGATAACAGAGATCGATCGGCAGATCGTAGCTTCTGAAGATCTCCTGCATCAGGGGCAGGTACTTGCCCGAACGCTGGAGGTAGATCTCCATGTTGGAGCGCGCGATAGTCTGAAAGTAGAAGATGCAGTTCTTGACGCGGTCGTTCCAGACTACCGGGATGTTGTATGCCACCGAATCGGGTTCCAGAGCGCGCTGAACCTCGGCGTATTCTCGCCAGTCGCGGAGCGCCTCGAGATCCTCGAAGCGCATCATAAACGCCGACATCTCCGGCGAGGTGAGCTTGTCGCCCCGGGCCCGAATGGTGCTCCGATAGTCGGCGCCGATGTGCTCCAGAAGGTGGTCGATGTGACTGGCTTCGTGCTGGGTAAAGTCCGCCTCAGGATCGAGCTGAGCCAGCACCTCGAGCGACTTCTCGAACTGGTATTCGGCCTGATCAAAGTCCTTCCGGGCTGCCGACGCCACTGCAAGTGAGTAGTAGTGATCGGCTTCCGCCAACAACACCGACTCCGGCGACAGCGGCGTCAGATCGATGGCGGGCGTGGTGGGCTCCTCTACCTGCGTGTAAACAGGCGGGACCGCAGTGTCGGGCACGGGCTTTGGACCCGCTGCTGAGCAACTCAATAGCAGTACGGCAATTGAAGCTGTAATCACAGACCGCGACATGCTCACCCCCCTTCCGGGCATAGGCCTTTCTCTCGTTGCAAGCTCAAAATCGACTTAAGTTGTTGCTCAGTATATTATTCCGTCATTTCTCGTCAAGCACTTTTAGCTTCGGCATGAATTCGCCAAAGCTAAAGCTATCTTTGAGGTTACCCCGGATCCGGCACTTATCCACAGCCACTGGCCCTGGCGGGTGAACCAGGTGAGCTGTCGCTTGGCATAATTACGCGTGCGCTGGATGATCTGTTCTCTCGCACTAGACAGCGTAACCTTGTGCTGTACAACAGCATACAACTCTCGATAGCCGACAGCGTTGAAGGCTGGCCAGTCAAAATCGTACTTTTCCGCCAGTGACCTGGTCTCTTCGAGCCATCCCGCAGCGAGCAGATGGTCGACCCTATGCGTAATTCTCTCATAGAGTTGCGGCCTGGGTACAGCCAGCACCACGGCAAAAAAACCGTAGTCCAGTCCTCGCCCGGGATCAGCCCGGCGGCTCTCCTCGAGCGAACGGCCCGTCTGGAGGTGGAATTCCACGGCTCGGCGCAAGCGGGCCGGATTCCGCTGATCGATGGCATCCAGCGTCCGGGGATCCTGCTGGCTCAGGTACCGGGTCAGGGCGTCCCGCCCCCCGGCGGCCCACATGACATCCACCTCGTCCCGGGTTTCCGGGGCGATGTCGGGGGCTGGAAAGAGGCCCTCCCGCAGTGCCCGGAAGTAGAGGCCCGTACCGCCTGTCACTATGGCCTGTTTGCCTCGGGAATGAATGTCGGCCAGCGCGGCGCCCGCGTCGTTGAGAAACCGGGCGGCCGAGTACCTCTCCTCCGGTTCACATATGTCGATCACGTGATGCGGGATGGCGGCGAGCTGTTCCGCGGTCGGCTTGGCCGTACCGATGTCGAGGTGCCGATACACCTGGCGTGCATCGGCAGAGATGATC
>JAUVRN010000234.1 GCA_030597645.1 Candidatus Zixiibacteriota bacterium | reverse complement strand
TTCAGATGTGTGATCGCTGCCAGGCCGAATACGACGACCCGCTCGACCGACGGTTTCATGCGCAACCGAATGCCTGCCCGGACTGCGGACCGCAACCGGAACTCTGGATGCCTGACGGGGAATGCACAGCCAGAGCGGCTGCGGCGCTGGAGGAAGCGGCCGCGGCCGTGTCGGCCGGTGACATCGTGGCGGTGAAAGGGCTTGGCGGCTTTCACCTGGTTGTCGATGCGGCCAATGAAGACGCCGTGCGGAGGCTCCGGCGCCTGAAGAACCGGGAAGAGAAGCCCCTGGCCATGATGTATCCCGATGTGACTACCGTCCGCCGACATTGTGCGCTCGGCCCCGATGCCGAGCGGCTCCTCACCGCACCGGAAGCACCCATCGTCCTTTTACCGCGGCTTGCCGACGCGGCGGTGGCCCCGAGCGTAGCCCCACGCAATCCCTGCCTCGGTGTCATGCTCCCGTACACGCCGCTGCATCATCTTCTAATGCGCATCCTGCGGCGCCCGATCGTCGCCACCAGCGGCAATCGCAGTGACGAGCCGATCGCCACCGACGAGGACGAGGCGCTGTCGCGTCTCGGTGAGATTGCCGATCGTTTCCTTGTGCACAACCGACCCATTGCGCGTGCCATCGACGATTCGGTGGTGCAGCTTGTCATGGGAAGACAGCAGATCCTGCGTCGCGCTCGGGGCTTCGCGCCACTCCCCGTGTCCACCGGTCGTTTCCCGTGCTCCACCCTGGCATTCGGCGCCCACCTGAAGAACACGGTAGCATTGGCTGTCGAACGGGAGGTCTTCCTGTCGCAGCACATAGGCGATCTCGACACACCCGAGAGCATGGAGGCTTTCGATCGCACGGTGATTGATCTACCGCGACTCTACGATGTTCAGCCCGAGCACGTTGTTTGTGATCTGCACCCGGATTACGCTTCAACCCGACGGGCCGAACGAGCGGGCCCACCCGTCCACCACGTGCAACATCATCACGCACACGTTCTCTCATGCATGGCGGACAACGAACTCGCCGGATCGGTTCTGGGCGTTGCCTGGGACGGTACCGGCTACGGAGACGACGGTACTATCTGGGGCGGAGAATTCTTGCGTGTCGACGGCTGCACGTTCGAGCGCGTTGCCCACCTTCGGACCTTTACCCTGCCCGGAGGTGACGTGGCCATTCGCGAGCCCCGACGCTGCGCGCTGGCTCTGCTCTTTGAGCGTTATGGCAGCGATGCCCTCGGAATGCGCGACCTGGCTCCCGTGGCGACCTTTTCGGAGAACGACTTGAATCTGCTCGGGCGCATGCTGGAACGACGCATCAATGCGCCCACAACCTCCAGCGTGGGTCGTCTCTTCGATGCGGTGGCTTCGCTCTGCGGCATTAGACACATCGCGAGCTTCGAGGGCCAGGCGGCCATGGAGCTGGAGTTCGCAGCACACTCCAAGACCGGACCACATGCGTATGCGTACGAGTGGCACCAGAGAGCAGGCGAGCCCCGGGTACTGGATTGGGGCCCCATGCTCGATGAGCTGCTGGCTGACCTGCGATGTCAGGTAGATGCCGGCGTCATCGCAGCCCGGTTCCACAGCACCATGGTGGAGGCGGCCGCGGAGTTGGCGAGGCACGAGTCTGCCGAGCGCATCGTACTCACCGGCGGGTGTTTCCAGAACCGCGTTCTCACAGAGCTTTTGATCCACAAATTGCGCGATCTGGGGATGCGAGTATATTGGCACCAGCGCATTCCTCCGAACGACGGCGGTATTGCCGCAGGGCAGCTTCTGGCGGTCGCACAGTACAAAGACAACAAAAAGAGGGACCATGTGTCTGGCCATACCCGGTAAGATCGTGGAGATCACCTGCAAAGATCCTCTGAAGCGGAGCGGGCGTGTGAGCTTCGGGGGCATCGTGAAGCAGATCAACCTGGTTTTCGTGCCCGAAGCGGATGTGGAACGCTACGTGCTGGTCCACGCAGGGTTCGCTATCCATACTATCGATGAGGCCGAGGCCCTGCGCGTGTTCGAGTATCTGCGCGACCTCGGCGAACTGGCAGAACTCGATCCGACCTCGCCATGAAGTACCTCGACGAGTATCGGGATGCCGGTTCGGCCCATGCATTCAGCCGTGCCATTCACAATATCACCACGCGGGACTGGACGCTGATGGAAGTGTGCGGCGGTCAGACGCACGCCATCGCAAAATTCGGCATCGATACACTGCTTCCGAAGGCCGTGCGTCTCGTACACGGCCCCGGCTGTCCGGTCTGCGTCACTCCGGTGGAACTCATCGACAAAGCCGGTGAGATTGCCGCTCGGGACGGCGTCATCTTCTGCTCTTTCGGAGACATGCTGAGGGTTCCGGGGTCGAAGGTCGATCTCCTCAGCGTCAAAGCGCGCGGTGCCGATGTGCGAATCGTCTATTCCCCTCTGGACGCCCTGGAGATGGCGAGACAACACCCGGACCGGGAGGTAGTCTTCTTTGCAGTAGGCTTTGAGACCACGGCCCCTGTGAATGCCATGGCGGTGTATCAGGCACACGCGGATGACGTACGCAATTTCTCGATTCTGGTGTCGCACGTGTTGGTGCCACCCGCGATGGAGGCGATTCTCTCCGCGCCGGGTAACCGGGTCCAGGGCTTTCTTGCAGCAGGACATGTCTGCACCGTAATGGGCTTCGACGAGTACTTTCCGCTCGCGGAACAATACGGCGTCCCCATCGTCGTCACGGGGTTTGAGCCTCTCGATATTCTCCAGGGCATCTTCATGTGCATCAGGCAGCTCGAGGAAGGGCGCGCAGAAGTGGAAAACCAGTACACGCGCTCCGTGTCGCAGGCAGGAAATACCCACGCTCAGAGAGTCATCCGGGAGGTATTCGAGGTCCGGGACCGCACGTGGCGTGGCATCGGTGAGATTCCACGAAGCGGTTTTCGTCTGCGTGAACGTTTTCGGGAGTACGATGCCGAAACACGATTCGGTCTGGCGGACCACAGGGTGGAGGAGCCCACCGAATGCATGAGCGGTCTGATCCTCCAGGGATTGAAGAAACCTGTCGAGTGCCCTGCCTTCGGTGGCCCTTGCACCCCCGAGAGCCCGCTCGGTGCCACCATGGTGTCCTCAGAAGGCGCGTGTGCAGCCTACTATCGATACCGGCGGGTCCAGGCCAAGGACGCTGTTCCCGATCAGCCTCTTCCATTATCCACATGACTGCTTCACAAGAAGCTCTGGCACCTTCCTGCCCGCTGCCCATCACGAAATATCCACATGTGCTCATGGCGCACGGCGGCGGCGGCCGTCTGATGAATCAACTCATCGACAAGGTGTTTATCTCCACCTTTGCGAATCCGGCTTTGAGCGCGCGCCACGACAGTGCCGACCTGGAAGCGGGAGGTGCCCACCTGGCGTTTACCACGGATTCATACGTCGTGCACCCGCTCTTTTTTCCGGGTGGCGACATTGGTCGTCTGGCGGTGCACGGCACCATAAACGACCTCGCCATGTCCGGAGCAAGACCGCTCTTCCTCTCCGCCGGTTTCATCATCGAAGAGGGGCTGAAGATGGAGACCTTGTGGCGTATCGTGCAGTCCATGGCGAAGGCGGCACGAGAGGCGAACGTCCAGATCGTCACGGGCGATACCAAAGTGGTGGATCGGGGCAAAGGCGACGGCGTGTACATCAATACGGCCGGCGTCGGAGTGATCGAACATCAGCTAAACCTGGCTCCGCAAAGCGTAGCGCCGGGAGACGTCGTTCTGCTCAGCGGCGACATCGGTCGTCACGGGATGGCCGTGATGTCCGAGCGGGAAGGACTCACCTTTGAGACGTCCATAGAAACCGACTCCGCAGCGCTGGCAGATCCGGTCCTGCGTCTGCTCAACGCGGGGGTGAAGATCCACTGCCTGCGCGATCTCACGCGGGGTGGTCTCGCATCGGCACTCAACGAGATCGCGGAGACAGCCCACCTCGACATAGCGATCGATGAACGCGCGGTACCTGTGTTGCCGGAGGTCATGGGTGCGTGCGAGATCATCGGTCTGGACCCGCTCTACGTCGCCAACGAGGGTCGGTTCATCGCCTTCGTCCCACCGGAAGAAAGCGAACGCGCACTCGAGATCATGCGCGGCCACAGCCTCGGCGTCGGTTGTACTCGAATCGGTACGGTCGGAGAACATGGCCGGGGCATCGTCACACTCAAGAACCTCCTCGGCACAACCCGCATTCTCGATCTCATGAGCGGAGAACAACTGCCGCGCATCTGCTGAGTATGCCCGCGTACCCGACATAGTCTTGACCTGTTGTCAGAATCGCATTATTAGAGAGCAGTAGGCCAATTCGGAGGTTGAAACGATGCAGAGACGTCGCGTCGAATTGGGCGCTCGGTTGCGAATAGATCGCAACGGCGTCGACGGGCTACTGGAAGGTCTACAGCGACGG
>JAUVRN010000028.1 GCA_030597645.1 Candidatus Zixiibacteriota bacterium | reverse complement strand
GCCAGGAGCTGCTCAAAGCGCGGGTGCGCGCGCAGGGCCCGCTCCTGCGGGTGCATGTACTTCGGGGTCAGCCTCATGCCCTCTGTCGTTATCCAGGATGGTATGGACAGGAGATACTCGTACTGATCCAGTGCCTTTTCGAATTTACCAGCGAGCGTATACACCTGGGCCAGAACCTGGACCAGTTCGGGGCCTCACCAGTGACAAGATTCAACCGACAGCGTGCGTACCGCGGTCTCCGCATGACGGATGGCTTGCTCATGCTCACCCAGATAGGAGTAAACGATCCCCAGGCCGGTGTGCAGGTGTGCTGGATGCGTGGGGTCCAATTTGCCGCTGTCCAAAGCGGCATCCAGGTTGGCCAATTCGGCTTCCAAGCGTGTTCGCACGGTGTCCAGATGCGCACGGGCGGACACCGAGTCGCCCCGCAAGGCATGGAGCTTGGCTAAAACCCCGTGGTACTCCGTCGTGTCCTGCTGAAGCTGGCTTCTCGATACGTACCGTTCCAGAAGATCGCCCAGTGTTGCATCCGTCAACCCGTACTCGACCAGACGCAAGTCCACCTGCAGCAAGACATCAACAGGGTCCACGAATGCCGCCGCCTCTTCCAGAACGCGCCGCGCCTCCTCCGGCTGGCCCTTGCCGTGGAGGTACCGCTCGATTTTCAACGCGTAGGATCTGGGGTCGCCCGGATCCAGTGAGATCAGGCGATCGGCATAGCGCAACGCATCGTCCTGTCGGCGTATCAGCGCGTTTATGTCGAAGAGTTTCCGGATCACCCGCACGGATAGAGGATCGTGTTTGTACGCCTTTTCAAAACTCGCCAGCGCTTCGTGCCATTCGCCCATCCGCATACGAACAAGGCCCATCTGACCGAACACCTCGCCCTCATCCACGCCGGTGTATTGCACGCGGGCGAATTCTGCCAGCGCATCTTCGTATCTCCGCTCCGATCGGTTGTAGTACTGGCCCAGCGCGATGTGGCCCTGGGGCAGGCCGGGTGACAGTTCCAGTGCCCGAAGCGCCTCAGACTTGGCCCGCCGTGCCAGTACTGGATCACCGGTATGGAAGTGTGCCAGGCTGAGTGATTTGGAAAGGCCTGCCCGGGCCAGCGCGAAGTTCGAGTCCAGTGCGATGGCCTGCTCATAGATCGAAACGGCCTTGTGCTGACTGGCGTCGTCATCAAACCTCGCCGACGCATAGCCACGGGCCTGCAGGTACAGCTCGTATGCCCGCGGATTGTCAGTGGGCTTCACATCGCTGGCGTCGGCCTGCTCTGGAAGCAGCGCCAGGCTCAGGGCGTCGGCCACCTGGGCGGCGATGGTGCTCTGCACTTCGAAGATGTCATCCATCACCGCGTCGTATCGCTGGGCCCATACGTGTACATCGTCGGACGTGCGGATGAGCTGAGGGTGCAGGCGGATGCGGCTGGCATCTCCGGACTTGTCCCACTGGATGGATGCTTCGAGGACATACTCGACGCCCAGTTCCTCCCCGATCTCCTTTATAGACTGAGTTCTCTCCTTGTATCTCAATGTACTCGTACGGGAGATTACGCCCAGCCCGGGTATCTGGGCCAGGTTGGTCAGGATCTCGTCGGTGACTCCGGCGGCAAAGTACTCATCGTCGGCGCTGCCTATATTCTGGAACGGCAACACGGCCAGCATAATGGCGTCGTGTTTTCCTTCCGGGTTCTTGTTCTCGAAGAAGCGCGGTACGATGCCCACCGCAGTTGCCAGCACGAGGACGATCGCGCCGACGAGCATCCCGCTTGGCTTTTTCCGGGCAGGGGCAGTCGGCATCGTGCCCGTCGTCTGCACGCGCTTCAGTGTTCGCAGATCCGCCAGCAGTTCCGCGGCACCCTGGTAGCGTTCTGCAGGATCCTTGGCCAGGCACTTGGAAACGATGCGTTGCAGCTCGTCCGGCACATCCTTCTTGAAACGCGCCAGTGGTTCGGGTTCTTCGTGGGCGATGGCGTACACGATGGCCGACTCGTGCTCGCCACCGAACGGTTGCCGGCCGCTAATGAGTTCGTAGAGGATGGCGCCCAGCGAAAACAGATCGGACCGGGCGTCGACGTCGCGCCCCTGGGCCGGCTCGGGGGACAGGTAAGGGACCGTACCCATGGTGGAGCCGGTCTTGGTCAGCTTGGCTGCGCCTTTGACTTTGGCGATGCCAAAGTCGAGGATCCGGGCTCGACCTTCGCGATCGATGAGCACGTTGGCGGGCTTTAGATCGCGGTGTACGATGCCCGCCTCGTGAGCACTGCGCAGGCCATCCCCGATCTGGACCGAGATGTCGATCAGCTCATCAATGGACCAGTGGGCTTGCTTCGCCGCAGCATCCAGCGTCAGGCCGTCGATGTACGCCATCGCAATGAAGTCCCGGCCGTCGGCGTGCTCGATGGCATGAATCGTCAGGATGTTGGGATGGGACAGCTTGGAGGCCGCCTGCGCTTCACGTAGGAGACGTTCCCGGGCCTCCGCGTCGGAGGTGAGTGATGCAGGAAGAAACTTCAGCGCTACCTTTCGGCCGAGCTTGGCATCTTCTGCCAGGTACACCTCGCCCATGCCGCCCTGGCCGAGTTTTTCGATGACCTTGTAGTGCAGTATCGTCTGGCCGATCATAAGTCTCGCTGTAGAAGTCGCGGTGGATCCCGTTCCAGCAATTCCTCGAATCTCGGGTTGCCGCGGAGGGAGTCGAACAGGGGATCCACGCTCAGCCACGTGGCCTAAAAATACGATTGAATGGCGAGCAATTCCTCGAGTTCATCCATGGCCTTGTCGGCTTCTCCTGCCTGAGCATACACGGTGGCCATGACCATGACCACAGCCGGTCCTCACCAGTGACACAAGTCGACGGGCATGAGTTCCTTGGCTCGCAGACCCGTTTGTATGGCCTCATCGTAACGGCCCACCAGGGCGTTGATCAGTGCCAGTTCATTGACGAAATGGAAGTCGTCGTAGTATTTCTGCACCAGTGAATCTGCGTGAACGAGCGCGGAGTCCAGATAGGTGTCCATCAGGTTCGATTGTCCCAACGCCTCATGTATCTGGGCTACGGACAGATAGTAGACATGGCGCCTGGGGCTATCGAACAGGTTCTCAAAGCGACGTGGCAATGACTCCAGATCCTCGGTAATCAGATTGAAGCGCCAGAATCCGAGTATTTCGATGCTGGTCCGACTACCCAGGGCCATGACCCGGGCAGGATCCATATGTTGGGATGCTTCGGCTACAATCCGCCGCGCGGAATCGAGATTGCCGTACCGGTTGATCGCATTCTGAATTTTGTAAAAGAAGAATTCGCCGGAAGGCGACCCGACAGAAATGGCTCGATCCAGCATGTCGTCTGCCGGCTCATACGCACCCAGTATCATGTACGTATCGGCCAGATCTAGGCACTTGATGGCCGATCGCGGATCCAGCTGGAGAGCCATCTGCTGGTGTGCCAGCGTCCTCTCCCAATCGCCCTGGCGCTTGGCGAGGTAGCCGGTCTGCTGATACAGGTCGCTGGATTCACCCAGACCCATCGCCGCATTGTCGAGAGCCACGGTGGCGCGCTCATAGGAGGTCTCCACCAACGTGTAGTAGGTGCCCAGGGCGAGCTGCAGTTCGGGCAGCAGCTGGTCCTGCTCGAGGATCAAATCAAAGATCCGCTGCGCGCTGTCGAGCTCGGGGCGGCTGTGGTAGTACCAGTACAGCGTGGTGTGTGTCTGCGCGAGAGTGGCGTAGGCGACCAGAAAATCTGGATCCTCTTCGATCGCCTTGTGCAACAGTTCGATGGCGTCGCGGAAGTGGACCATCTCGGTACCGCGGTTCAGTTTGTCTCGAGCCCGAAGATAGTAATCATAGGCCACCATGTTCTCGGTGGGCTTGAATGCCTCTCCGCCTCGTTGAGAGGCAAGAAGCGTGAGACCGAGGGCCGTCGCAATCTGGTCGGCTATGTCCGCCTGCACGTCAAATATCTGTGTCAGGTCTCGATGATAGCTTTCTCCCCACACCCGGAAGCCGTCGGTCACGTGGATCAGCTCCGGCGAAATGCGAACACGATCCGTGCCGCTGGACTTGTCCCAGCGGATGGTGCCATCCAGCACGTAGTTCACACCCAGTTGCTCGGCAATCTCCTTCTGGCTGAGATGGGAACCCTTGTACTTCAGCGCGCTGGCCCGTGAAATGACTCGCAGGCCGCTGATCTTGGCCAGGTGGGTGGTGATTTCATCGGTAATACCGTCGGCAAAGTACTCGTCCTCCGGGGCCCCCTGATTAGCGAACGGCAGCACGGCCAGAGTGGCTGCGGTGGCTGTCGTGTGAGGCGACTCGTCGTCGCTTGTCCAGGGCTTGAAATACGCGACGGCTATCAGAGCGAGCACGATCACGGTCGATGCAGCCATCACAACCCGGCTGCGGTTCGTGCGACCCTGCGCGGATGTGGCGTGCGCAGGGGTGGTGCCCGGTGTGGCACCCGAGTCGAGCAGTCGTTTCTCCCGCTTCAAGTCAGCGACCAGGTCCGCACAGGACTGGTAACGCTCGTCGACCTTCTTGCTGAGGCACTTGTCGACGATCTGCTGTAGGCCGGCGGGCACCTGAGTCTTGTATCGCGCCAGCGGCTCGGGCTGATCATGCACTACGGAGTACGATATGGCCGCTGCGTGCTCCCCGTCGAATGGACGCCGTCCGGCAATCAACTCATAGATCACGACACCCGCTGAGAATATGTCGGTACGCAAGTCGACCGATTTGCCTTCTGTCTGTTCGGGCGACATATACAAGGGTGTACCCATGCGAGTACCGGTCTGGGTGAGGTGCGATGACTCCTTCCACCGTGCCAGCCCGAAGTCCGTGATCTTGAGGTGGCCCTTGCGTGTCACCATGATGTTGCGAGGCTTTATATCGCGGTGGATGATGTCATGCTCGTGGGCGGCCTGCAATCCCTCCGCGAGTTGGATAGCCAAGTCGAGTGTATCTTCAATGGGCGGGCTCTCTTCACCCGTCCGGTCGGAAAGGTCCGACCCATCGATGTATTCCATGACGATGAATGCCCGACCGCCTTCCTCACCGACCTCATGGAACGTCGCGATATTGGGGTGGTTCAGCCTGGCCTGCGCCCGCGCCTCGCGCACGAATCGTTCACGGGACTCCGCATCGGCGGCGTGCTCCAGCGCCAGGCACTTGATGGCAACCTTGCGATCGAGCTTCAGGTCTTCCGCCAGGTACACCTCGCCCATGCCGCCCTGGCCCAGCTTCTCGATGATCCGGTAATGCGAAATCGTTTGGCCGATCATCATTCGGGTAACTCCGCGTCCCAGTTGACCACGATGGTCGCCGTCGAAATCTCCGTGGGCGACAAATTCGTATTGACGACAAAGCGATGACCGTCGGCGGTGACATCATAGATGCCGCCGGGCCGTTGCGGTCTTAGCTGGAACAGTGGTCTGACCGCGCCGATGCGGAAAGACGATCCGGATCCGTCCACCTCGGCGACCATGAGCTTGTCATCGTTGTCGAGGTAGAATAGCTCCTTGCCGTCGCCGCGCCAATGTGGGCGATCGCCTTCGTTGATGGAGACCTGCCATTTGCCGTTCATGCTTGGAAACGGAGCCACATACACCTCTTCCGTTCCGGACTCCTCGGACGTCCAGGCGAGCCAGCGCCCATCCGGGGACAGTACAGGCATCCGTGGGGGAAACTCGCGGTGGGTGAGCGGTAGTGGTTTACGATCTCCGACCAGGGGATAGGCCCAGATATTGCGATGGGACGTCCCGCTATCCACCTGCTCCACGATGAGGTAACGCCCGTCGCGTGACCAGGATCGGGGTAGGAGCATATGCGGTGATCCAATGAGCAACGAATCGTCGCCCACGCCATTGCTGGCTTTGACAAACAGGTCCCAGTTGTCGCCATTGCGATTGGACGCAAACACGAAGCGTTCACCGGAGGGATCCCAGATCGCGATGCCGTCATTTGCGGGATCGAACGTCAGGCGCGTGCGGATACCCCGCCGGAGATCGTAGGACCAGACGTCGAACTGGCTGGTGGCCTGGTCGTTGAAGTCGGCGAGGATACGAGTCCCGTCGGGCGAAAACGCGATGTTGGTGAATCGTTCTGGAGCTCCCACGGTGTCCAGTACCTTGCCGGTGCGATCATGGATCAGTAGCGCTGAGCCGATAGCGAACTCGCCACCCTGATAGATCAGCATGCCATTGGTCGAGACGGTGAATGAACCGCGACTGAACTGATCGTTGTAGGCCACGTTCTCCGCGATGGGGAACGCGTCCCCGGTGAGCTCCAGGCGGCCGGCATCGAAGGGGCGTGCCATCAGTGTATTGCCGCGCATGAACAGTATGTGCCCGGCGGCGTAGGCCGCGTTGGATTTGGCAGGGATCAGACGCCGGTACACCGTACCGTCGAGCGAGCCGACGCAGATGGCATCGTCCTCTCCGCCGGCATCGGCCGTGGTGCGCGCGAAGTATAGAAAGTGCTTACCGTCCGGCAGAAACCAGGGCCAGCGGTGGGTGTGATCCGACACGGTGGAATCGCGCACGGTGAGGGTATCGGCCGTACCACCGGCGGCCGGAACCTGATACAGTACTTCCGTATAGTGGGGGCTGAATACGATGACGTCGTCTTCGTTCCAGCTTCCCAGTCGTCCGTTTTCGGCGTCGCAAACCGTCAGTGCGGGACCGCCTGTGGCCAGGATCTTCTTGAGTTTACCGTCGACGAAGAACCCGATGTAGCGACTGTCAGGTGACCAGAATGGGTAGAAGGCGTCTTTGGTGTCGGGCAGCTTCAGTGACGTCAGTGAAGCCAGTTCGCGAACCCACAGGACATCCCCCGTAGAAGCTGAATCGGACGCCACGTAGGCCAGTTTCTTGCCGTCGGGAGAGACGGCGATGTGACCTCCACCCCACGCCTGGAGTTGGCCCCCCTCCGGCAGGAGCATGTGAGCTCGCGTGACGCGCGGAGGCGGGTCGTGCCGCATGATCTGCACGGTACTGACAGTCGACAGGGCGACGAGCAGGGCTGCAGCGATGAACCAGGGGGTTCTGGACGGGGGGGGCTGTGTTTGCGGAACCGCGGGAGACGCGGCTGCCTGGATTCCGCTCTGCGAAGGTGCCTCCGCGATACCCGACGGTTGCTGATACACCGGGCGCACCTGGGAGATCTGGCTGACCCGCTGGCGCCCCGAGCTGCGTTTGTGCCTGCGCAGATCCTTGGCCAGCTCGCGTGCGGACTGGTAGCGTTCGTCTGGATCCTTGTCGAGACATTCCAGGACGATGCGATCGAGTTCGGCGTCGACGTCTGGTTTCACTGCCGATGGCGGAGGCGCATCGACATGGACGATCTCGTACATCACCGCTGTCTCGTGAACGGCGTCAAAGGGAAGGCGCCCGGTCAGCAGTTCGAACAGCACCACGCCGAGACTGTAGATGTCCGTCCGGTGATCGGTGTCGTGCCCCTGAGTGGCTTCGGGTGACATGTAGGACGTGGTGCCGACAGTGCTGCCTTCGCGCGTCAGACGGGAGACGCCCCGCAGCTTGGCCAGGCCGAAGTCCATGATCTGGGCGATGCCGTCCGACCGGAGCATGATGTTCTCGGCTTTTATGTCGCGATGGACGATGCCCTTCTCGTGGGCGGCCGCCAGTCCGTCGGCGATCTGAGCGCCGATGTCGACCGCCTTCTTCATCGAAAGCTGATCGCGCTTGTCTGCCAGCGTGGCACCGTCCACATGCTCCATTACGATGTACATGCGGCCATCGAGTTCCTGGATGTCGTGGATGGTACAGACGTTGGGGTGGTTCAGTGCCGAGGCGGCCTTGGCTTCCTGGATAAATCGCGCCTTCACATCGGGATCCGACGCCACTTCGGGCGGCAAGAATTTCAATGCGACCTTGCGGTCGAGCTTGGCGTCCTCGGCGAGGAACACTTCGCCCATGCCGCCCTCGCCGAGCTTGCCAACAATCTTGTACTGCGCAATCGTCTGGCCGATCATGCAGGCAACCCCACGGCCTTTACCAACCGGTCGAATCTCGAGTCCGAGCGCAATGCATCAAATCGCGGCTCGACATTCAGC
This sequence comes from Candidatus Zixiibacteriota bacterium, assembly GCA_030597645.1. Classification (GTDB taxonomy): domain Bacteria; phylum Zixibacteria; class MSB-5A5; order JAUVRN01; family JAUVRN01; genus JAUVRN01. Next base: position 3,273 of record JAUVRN010000028.1, on the reverse strand, counting down.
ATCACGAGATCTGGAGAGCGATCCTCAAAGGCCTGATCCATGCACTCAAAAGCCTTGTTCTTGTCCCCCAGCGCCGCATGCAGAAGTGCACGATCGACCGGAGGCACATACCGCGTTCCGGATACGGTCTGTAGTTCTGCTTCAAGCTGCTTCGCTGCGTCTCGATGACCCGCGCCGGCTTGCACCCGTCCCAATTCGGCCAACGTGCCAGGCATGCGTTCAGAGAATTCTACGGCCAGTTCGAATTCTCTTATCGCGTCATCAAAACGCCCGACCTGCTCGTACGTCCGCCCCAGCCACGCGTGTGCGACCATGAAAGAAGGATCCATCTCTAGTGAATAAAGGAGTCTCTCGATGGCCACATCGAACTTACGCATGTGATACAGCGCCCATCCGTTGCCTGCGTTCTGAATGGTGGCCAGCGGATCCAGAACGAGTCCTCGGTGCCATTTGATGAGCGCCTCATCGTGCCTGCCGAGGGCAACGAGCAGATTTCCGTGATAGCTGTGCGCGAATGCATACCCTGGATCGAGCGATTGCGCCCTGAGGAAGCCCTCTTCGGCTTCTTCCCAATTCCAGTCATGATAGAACGTGACATACGCGAGCGACGTATGCGCGGCCGCCAGTTTGTCATCCAGTTGCAGCGCACGCGCGGCCACCTCTTTGGCCTTGGCAAACGATTCGCGCGGGGGCAACAAATTGTAGAATCCGTACAGATTGAAGACGTCGGCCATGCCCACGTGAGCCATCGCATAGTCCGGATCTGCATCCAGAGCCTGCTGAAAGAACGCGATGCTCTTTTTGAAGTTTTCCTCGGTGCGTTTGTTCCAGAAAAACCGACCCTTCATGTAGAGCGTGAGCGCGTCGACGTTCTCCGTTTGACGTTTGCGTATAACCTCTTCGCACTCGCCCAGCAGACTCACCTTGAGGTGGTCCACTATGGCGCGGGTAATCTCGTCCTGGATTTCAAACACATCCGCCATCTCGCGGTCGTAGCGCTCGGACCAGAGGTGATACCCGTCGGCGGTCTTCACCAACGGGGCCGTGACGCGCAGCCGTTTGCCCGCGCGACGAACACTGCCTTCAAGAAGGGTCTCCACATTGAGCTTGCGGCCGATTTCGCGTACATCGATCTCTTTGCCCTTGAAGCTGAACGCCGACGTGCGCGCAACCACCCGAAGGTCACGGACCTTGGTCAGCGCGTTGATAATCTCCTCGGCCAGACCGTCGCTGAAGAACTCATTCTCCGGATCCGTGCTCATATTGGCAAAGGGCAGTACGGCGATGGAGGGCAGAGCCTGCGTGTGCGCTTTGTCGGGGACGTCTCCTGTGCGGACCGATTCAAGGTCTTCCAGAAGGTCGGCTACCGACTGGTATCGTTCTGCCGGGTCTTTTCGCAGCGATCTCCGAACAATCTCCTCCAGACCGCCGGGAACCTCGCGCCGGCTGTTCGATAGGTGTGGCGGGTCCTCGTGGAGAATGGAGTAAAGAATAGCCTGGTCGTAGTCGCCACGGAATGGTGGCCGGCCGTCCATGAGTGCGTAAAGCACAACGCCCAGGGCCCAGATATCAGTCCTCTGATCGACGGTGGAGCCCTCTGTCTGTTCCGGAGACATGTACTGCACGGTACCGCGGGTGGTATGTTCCTTGGTGAGCTTGGCGGAGTCCTTCAGCTTGGCCAGTCCGAAATCAAGGATACGGGCTCTGCCGTCCTCATCGATGAGGATATTGTCCGGCTTTATGTCTCGATGTATGACACCCGCGTTGTGTGCTTTGTCGAGCCCCTGGCTGACCTGGGTAAATACGTCGAGCAGCTGATCGACAGATCGACCGGCTTCATTCGCGTAGCGCGTCAGCGTGGAACCGTCAATGAATTCCATCGCAATGAAAGGATGGCCCTCGTGCTCAGAGATCTCGAAGACACTGACGATGTTGGGATGACTGATCGCCGCCAGGGCCTGCGCCTCGGACTTGAATCTTGCAATGGTCTCCGTGTCCGACCGGCATCCGCCCGTGAGAAACTTCAGAGCGACCCTCCGCTTGAGCTTGGTGTCCTCGGCCAGGAAAACCTCGCCCATGCCACCCGCGCCCAGCTTATCAACAATCGTGTACTGCGCAATCGTCTGGCCGATCATGTCTGGTGTCTTGATCCGGATTCGTAGCGATGGCGCCTATACGCGCCTGGAGTGGCACCCGGTTACGGAAAGGGAATAAAGGGCCCCACAGGCCCAAAACAACGGCTAATCAGCAGAGTAGATGAGCGACAGGTCAACGATCAGGCGCCCTGGTATCCGACGTAGCTTGCTCTTTGTGGCGTTTCTTGGCGGCGGCCTTCATTCCCAGAGCAAAGGCCGGCCCCGGTGCCACTCCGATGGCGATCCCAAGGCCCATGTTGTCGAGCCCGGTTCCGTTGGCCACACCGACGCCGATACCGATGGCCATGCCCACACGTCCGCAGCTTGACCCGCCCTCACACCAACCTATAATGCCACCGCCTTGAAACCGCGCATACTCCTGGGCCTCGGCAATCCCGGCGCCGAGTACGAGAACACTCCACACAACATGGGCGAGAACGCCGTCCGTGCCTGGGCGGCAAAGGCCCGTCTCGAGCTTGAAGAGGGCGACGGACCGTTTCTCTGGACGGCGGTGCGCCGGGGTGCACGTGCGGTCGTTCCGACTACGTACATGAACCTTGCCGGCCGGGCGGTATCCAAACTGCGATCTCTTACCGACTTTGCACCATCCGAGCTCCTCGTAGTGACGGACGACGTCTGGCTTCCGTTCGGCCGACTGCGCCTGCGCACGGGCGGTTCTGACGGCGGTCACAACGGACTCAAGTCGGTGGCCGAAGCCCTTGGAACACAAGGTTATCCGCGACTGCGTATCGGAGTGGGTCCGGTGCCGGAGCACGAAGATTGGGCAGACTACGTTCTCCGTCCCTTTTCACCCGATTCGAGTGAACAGGTTCAGGGCATCCTTGACGAGGTCGTAGGCGGAATCAATCTGATTCTGGCGCGGGGATACAGCAACGCACAGACGGCCATCAATCGAACACCCGAAGACGAATCGCAAAACGACGAGGACCCACAAGAAAGCAGCGAAAAATAAGGTGCTTCCGCGCCCCAACCACTATTATATTGGCGTTTCGTTGAGGGGGAGGATATGGACGGGCCAGGGAGTGGTCCCGACACAGTTTGAGAACCCTGCTTCCTTCATCCCAGTTATGAAGAAAGGAAGCGACTCCAGAGGGAGGTTGTTCGTTGCGATTCTATG
>JAUVRN010000010.1 GCA_030597645.1 Candidatus Zixiibacteriota bacterium | reverse complement strand
CACGCTGGGCATTCAGGATGTGCGGCAGCTCATCACGGGACAGGTCCCCGGAGACCTGATCATCGCCCGCGATCTGGCTCATACCGAGGTGCCCTGGCTCGACCAGGAGGAGAGGATCGAGGACGCCCTGGAGCGCCTGGGGCCGGGCGGCTACGAGGCTATGCCCGTGGTCGATCGCAAGGGCGGTAGCCGGCTGGTCGGAATCTTGCGGCGCGAAGCCGTCACTTCGTATTACAATAAGAAGCTCCTGGATCGGATCGCAGAGCCATAGGAATGGAAGACAGCACACCACTCGCACCACAGGGTCCGGAAGGGCTCTCGGCCGCGATCCTCGCCGGCGGTCGCTCCACGCGCATGGGCAAGAACAAAGCGTTCGCCACCCTGGCGGGGATGCGACTCGTGGACCGGGTTCGGCACAGCGTGACACAGCTGGCCGATGACGTGATGCTCGTCACCAATCAGCTCGCACCGTACGCCGATTTTCCCGGCCGGGTGGTCATCGACAACGCTCCGCACCGGGGACCGTTGTGCGGCCTCGAAACGGCGCTCGCCCACGCGTACCATCCCATGCTGTTCGTCACCGCCGTCGACAATCCATTTATCGAACCCTCCCTGATCGAATACCTGGCCCGGTTTGCTCCGCATTACGACGCCGTCTATTGCATGGGACCCGTCAAGGCGGAACCCCTGGTCGGATTCTACCGGTACACCTGTCTCGCTGCGGTCCGGCAAATGCAGGCCGAAGGCATATGGCAGCTGTTCCGGCTGCCCAGCTACGCCAACGTCCGCGTAGTGCCGTATGCGGAAGCACTCAAATTCGATCCCGAGGGACTCACCTTCTTCAACATCAATACCCCCGAAGATCTCCGGCGCGCGGAACTGTTGCTGCACACACGTCGCTGGGGCCGCTCCGAGTGAAGTCTTACGGCGCCTATCTCAAACATGTTCTGACCTGCGCTCCGGCTCCCCGGAGTGAACGCATCCCCGTAGAAGCGGCCGCCGGCCGCGTACTGCTCGAAGACATTCGAGCCACGATCGATGATCCGGTAGAAGCCCGCTCCGCTATGGACGGGTACGCCGTGCACGCACGCGACCTGCGCGATGCCGGGTCGGATACACCGGTGTGGCTCGCCGAATCGGGTCGATCGCAGGCAGGACGCACACCACACCTTCGCCTTGCGGCGGGTACCGCGTGGCGCATCATGACCGGCGCACCCATGCCGGCCGGCGCCGACGCGGGAGTGCCGGTGGAGCATGGGACGAGAACCGACGGCCGGGTACGGTTTGTCGCGGCGCCGAAAAGGGGCGCGTACGTCAGGCGGCCCCGTGAAAACTTCCGGCGCGGAACCTTGTTGATTCGAGCCGGTACGGTGATACGGGCGCAGGAGCTGGGTCTGGCCATCACCGCTGGATACAAGACACTCCGTGTCGCCAGGCCTCTGCGCGTGGGGGTGGTGTCCACCGGCGACGAACTGGTGCCCCCCGGATCACGTCTCCGGCGCGGCGAAGTGTTCGATTCCAATCGCCCCACGATCCTGGCCATGGCGAGGGATGCAGGTGTGCAGGCGATCGACCTGGGACGCGTCGGCGACCGCCCGGAATTCCTCGATCGCATACTCAAGGAGCACCGCCGGGAACTCGACATGCTGGTCACGATCGGCGGAGTCTCCGCCGGCGATTTCGACGTGGTTAAGGTATTTCTACGGCGCTACCGGTCCGTGGATCTGGTCAAAGTCGGCATGAGACCGGCCAAGCCCCAGGCATTCGGCCGTCTCGGTCGCCTCTGGTGGTACGGGCTGCCCGGCAATCCGGTATCCGCCATGATCGCCTTCGACCGGTTCGTCCGCCCCTTCGTGATGAGAGCTACAGGTCACCGCCTCGTCTTTCGCGCGCGTCGCACCGGTGTGTGTGAGATGTCTGTAGGCAAGAAGCACGCCTTGCGTGAGTTCATCCGCGCCCACGCCCGCCAGGCCGGGGACCGCTGGCACGTGCGACCGGTGGGACCCGGCGGGTCGAGCAATATTCGCAGCATGGTCAACGCCAACGCGCTGATCATCCTGCCGGAACGCTGCCGGCGGGTTGCGGCGGGTGAAGAAGTCGCATTCGAACTGCTCGCGGACCCGCCGCTGCGGACTGTACCGTGAGTGCTGTGCCACCTGTCATCGCGCTGGTGGGGCCGCACAATTCAGTCAAGACCAGGCTGCTGTACAGGCTCGTGGAACGGGCGGCCGCCGCCGGCATCCGGGTGGGCGTACTCAAGTGCGCAGCGCGACCGCTCCAATTCGAGCCGGCGGGCAAGGACTCCGCGCGACTGGCGGACGCCGACGCGGTGCGCGTCGTGACCGCGGGCGCGGGCCGCACGATGATGATGGAGCACTCATCGACACGGCCCAGTGTGCGAGCACTCAGCCGCCGGTTCGGCCGGGACCTCGATCTCTGGCTGGTCGAGTCGTATGCGCCCGAATCCGTGCCGTGGGTACGCGTGGCACGGGCGGGTCAGCACGTGCCTGCACTCGATGAGGATTGCGTCGCCACCATAGGTGTGCGCGGCGGTTCGCTCCCTCACTTTCGCCACGACCGTCCCGCCGCGCTGTGGCGATTCTTGGTGGAGCGTATGGAGGTCGCCACCCCTGACGCCCGCTAGCCTGCCCCGCAAACGGGAAAACATCGAGGTCAGCCACCAACAGGAGGGCGACCGCGAGTACGTGGTGGTCAAGGACCCCCGCAGTCGTCGATATGCCCGGATGCGACCTCCAGAATGGTGGCTGCTCCAGCAGATGGACGGTACGCGAACCCTGCCCGGCCTGGCCGAAGCATTTCAGGAACAATTCGGGTCGGCACTGCCCGAGGCATCACTCTCCGGATTCGTCGAACGGCTGGAGACGCTCGGTCTGCTCGAGGGCGAGCGTTCAGAAAAGGCCTCTTCCGCCCTCGCGTCCCGCCAGGCGGACGACCGCGGTGTCGGACGCCTCTTGTTCGTCAAGCTCAAGGCCATCGATCCAGATGTCTGGCTCGGGCGATGGGCGCGACGCCTGCGCTTGCTGTTCCGGCCGTGGTTCTGGCCGGCATCGCTTCTGGTCATCGCTGGGGCCCTGGTCATCGTCGCTCAGAGCGGTGATGCCTTTCGTTTTAGCCTGGCGGGGATGCTGCAGGGAAGCTCCATCCCGCTTTTGATCGTGTCGATCTTCCTGGTCATCTCGCTGCACGAGATCGCGCACGGACTGGTCTGCCGCCACCTGGGCGGTCACGTCAACGAGATGGGCTTTCTGCTGCTCTATTTTCAGCCGTGTCTCTACTGCGACCTTTCCGATGCGTGGCTCTTCCGTGAAAAGTGGAAGAAGCTGCTCGTCACGTTTTCCGGGGCTTACTTTCAAGTCCTGCTGGGTGCCGTGGGTGTCCTGGGCTGGCGCGTGACCACGGTGGATACGCTGCCCAACCAGCTCTTCTGGCTCGTAGCCGTGGTCAGCCTGTTCAACGTGCTGTTCAATTTCAACCCGCTCATCAAGCTGGACGGGTATTATCTGCTCTCCGACGGCCTGGGCATCCCCAATCTCCGTTTTCGCGCATTTCGCTGGATGGGTCACCGTCTCTTCGGCCGCGACTGGCCCTACGTCGAGCCGCCGACCCGGCGCGAACGCCGCATCTACTGGTTCTACGGCATGGCCGCCGTGGTCTACTCGGTATTCCTGATCGGATACCTGGCCGTCGTGTCGCTCACGTTCGTGGTGGATCGCTGGCGGGGGCCCGGATTGCTGTTGTACCTCTTTCTGGCAGCCGTTATGTTCCGGCGCCCGATCGGTCGGGCCACGCGGGCCGCCGTGCCCCGGACACTACACAAGGTGCGCAAACCGATTCTATGGGGTCTTGCGGGACTGGCGGCAGTCATCGCCCTGCTGGTCCCACTCGAATATCGCGTCGGAAGTCCTGCTCGCATCGAGCCCTGGGCGCAGATGACCGTGTCTGTTCTGGTCGACGGCTACGTGCGCACCGAGTGGTACGAAAACGGCCAGGCCGAACTTACTCACACGCGCATTTCCAAGCTGGTCGCCTCAGGCTTTACCACGCTCCATATCCTTCCTTCCGTTGAGGTTGGGGACCGGGTGCTCCCGGGCGACACGGTCTTGCACATTGCCACGGACGAATTCACCAGCGTCCACACCGAGGCCCAGGCGGGGTTGCGAGCCAAACAGGCCGAACTCGATCTACTGAAGTCCGGCCCCAAACCGGAAGCGATCGCCGAAGCACAGGCGCGGATCCGCGAAGAGGAGAGTCTGCTGAATCAGTCCAGGCAGACGCTCACCCGGACACAGTCGCTATTCGATCGGAATCTCGCGCCGCAGTCTTCACTGGAATTTGCGCAGACGGCCGTGGCTGCGCAGGAGGCCCGACTCGAAAGCGCCCGGCAGGCGCTGGCTCTTCTGGCAGCCCCGCCCAAGCAGGAAGAAGTGGCCAAGGTCACCGCGGAGATTTCTAAGCTACAGACCCAGGTCACGTTCTACGGCGATCAGCTCGAGTCGACGGTGTACACATCACCCGTCGCAGGTACCGTGCTCCGCCTGGCCAGCCAGAACGAAGTGGTCTGCCGCATCGCGCGGACCGACAGCGTCCGTTGCGTGATGAACGTGGCCGAAGCCGATGTACCGCTGCTGCAGCCGGGGCAAAAGGTCACACTCAAGACACACAGCGAGCCGTTTCGCTCTTTTGAGGGCACACTGATTTGGATCGCGCCGGTGGGAGACTGGGCAGGCGAATCTTCGACGTTTATGGCCGTGGCCGCACTGCCTAACTCCGGTGAGCTCAGTGTCGGGACCAGCGGCTACGCCAAGGTCTCCACGGGTCGGAGGACCGGCGCATGGCGCCTGATCCGGGGTGTGGCGCGGTTTATCCGGATCGAATTCTGGTCCTGGTGGTAGCTTCTCCTTGTATGAGATGCTCCTGGCGGCACAATATATTGTAGCTCCCCGTGTGTTTTTCGCATAATGCGTCACTTTTCTGCACCGGTCCTTGACAGACCACCAGAAAGTTCACTTATTGCACAGCGGAAGTAGACTTCGGTGGGTAGGGGTGTGTCCTCGACTCACCCGGGCATGGATGCCAGGCGGTACGGGTGTACCGCTGGGACCTGCTTGCTGGTGGTTGGCCTAGCCGACGCCGGGTTGTCTGGATCGTCCACTCATCACGAGGAGGTGATTACACCGTGGAAGTCTACATCCTCGAGGTTGAAGAACTGGAAGCCAAGATTGCCCCCGGTCGGGGCATCTCGCTAGGCGGCCAGTAAACCTCGATTAGTCCTGTCTGGAGGCCACCCGCAGTCGTGGGTGGCCTATTTTTTATTCCAGTTACCTCTGAGACACGATGCTACGACACCAGAGTATCCCGGCAGGAACGCAGTCCCTTTTCCAGCGCGATCTTCTCGTGGTCCTGCATGTAGCCATCCCGGTCTTCATCGGGGAGGCGCTCCACCAGGTGCGTGAGAATCTCCAGGCCGCCCCGGTACTGGCTGACCGCTTCATCGTGTCGCCGCAATTCCACCAGCAGGTGTCCCGTCTGGGCCAGGAATCTCCACGTCCACTCAGGCACCGCCAGACCGGTAGAGAGCTTGCGGGCCGTCTCGAACACGGACAGGGCCATTTCCAGATCACCGCGTTTCTGGTAGAATGAACCGAGCGCGTGTGAGAAGGGCAGAAACAGCGGTTTGGCACCGCAGTCCAGCAACATGGCCTCGCACCGACGCAGATGATCCTGGGCGTACTCGAGCCGGCCTTCTCGGACCTCCAGTTCGGCCAGCAGCACTCTGGCCTTGATCTGTTCGGGCAACGCGCCGGTCTGTTCAGCCAGATCCAGAGATCGATGGAGCCAGCGGACGGCGTTGGCATCCCGCGGATCGGTCATGAGTGCACCGCGGGCTCTCTGTATCTGGCGTCGCGTAATCCAGGCCGGAAGATCTTCTTCCTGTGCGATGTCGATCGTCTCCGTGGTGCGCGCCATGACCTCGGCAGGCCGGTTTCGCCACAGAGCCCATTCGGCGGCAAAGTTCTTCTGCCACAGCCTCAGATCCGGGTCTTCCAGTGAGGCGAGGAGTCGTTCCGCTTCCTTGTGGGTGGTCAAAACGATATCGTAGTTGCCCTGTGCCAGGGCGACACCCGACATGACCAGCAGAAACGGCGCCCGGCTCTCGCTGCTGTCGGCGTTGTCGCACAACCGGAGTCCCGTTTCACAGCGCGCCATGGCGTCGGCCCACTCCCCGCGAGCCATGGCCACGAGAGCCATGTTCTCCAGGTTGAAGAGTTGTTCACCGGTTTTGCCGGACCCCACGTTGAGCGCGTACGATTCGGACAGGGTATCCCAGGCCAGGGCGAACTTGCCCGTTTCCACATAGGCGACCGCCAGGTTGTTGAGGCTGCGGGCCAGCTCCTCCGGGTCGTCGAGCGTACGCTTGATCGACACGGCTTCGGTCAGACGTTCGACGGCCCGAGCGTACTGCGACCGCAGCACCATGAGCCCGCCGATGTTGTTCAGCGTCGACGCGATCTCGCGCGTCAGGTCGAGCTGGCGCTGCAGTTCGAGTGCCTCCTCGTAGCAGGCCAGGGCCGCGTCGAGGTCGCCGCCGATGTAGTGGATATTACCGAGGTTGTTGAGCACGTGCGAAATCTCGGCCCGGTCGTCCAGGTCGCGATAGCGCTCCAGAGCCAGATGAAGCACGGCTTCGCCTTCGTCCGGCTGCTTGAGAGACTTGCAGAGATCGCCGATGCGTTTGTAGATATCCGCCTCCCAGCGAGGCTGACCGGAGATCGCCGGATCCTTCAGGACTTTCTGCAGACTCTCCTTGGCCTCGGCATATCGCGCCAGGACACGCCGTGCATCGGCCGTGGCGATGGCCAGTTCGTATGTCCACGAGGGCGGCGGCTGCTCTACTTTGGCCAGACAGAGCCTCACCACTTCCAGCGTATCTAGAGCACGGTGCGCCTGGTGGCGGGCCGTCCAGTAGCGCACGCTTTCCAGGCCGACACGGACCGCCCGGCGATAGGCATCCGACCGCAGGCTGTGGTACACGAGATACTCATGCTCGTCACTGCCCGGTTCCGGTGAAAAGCTGCTCCAGTATTCGGCCCAGGCCCGATGCAGGATACGCCGCCTCGGTTCGGGCAACATGGACAACAGTGTGTCGGCCAGGTCGGGACGCTTCCAGACGAAGCAGCCGGTCTCCGATTGCACCCGCCCCAGATCGAGCCAGCGCGACAGTGCGCTCGCCCAGGCGATGTCCGCGAGGGAACGCAGCACCTGCCGGTCCACGGGACAGCGGGCCACAGCCAGCAGGCTCTGCGCCAGCAGTTCCTCCGCTACGTGCGCGCGTCGCAACGTGTCCCGTTCGCGTTCGAGCACCAGGGCAAAGGCGCCGGATTCCGAGAGGATTGCGTCCAGGGAAGTGGACCCGGGCCCGGCGCGAAGTACGTCCCGGATCAGTGCCTCGAGACGGGCTGGATTGCCGCACGCCCGCCGTACCAGATCCTGCCGCGCCTCGGCATCGAGACGATCACCCAGAACCTGTCTCTGCAGGCGATGTGCCCGACCGTCGTCGTTGCACCCGACGGCAATCTGGTACACTGCGTTCTCGCGCACGAGCCGCCCGAGTGTTGTGGCCAGAGACTGGTTTTCCGGCTGATCGGTATCCAGCGTCACGGCAAGTTGCGCCGGCCCGTGCGAACTGGCGAGCCAGCGTTCGATGTATTGCGCAAACTGATCGGCTGTTGCACCGGTGACATAAATGAGCGCCGCCAGCCTGGGCTCGGTGCTGCCTCCCAGGTCGAGCCGGGCATCATCCGGATCGTCCACGCGCCAGGGGACGAATCCATACCGGTGCACCTCCGGCACCAGGGCTTCGAGAGTGTACTCATGATCGAGGCCCAGTCCGCCCCGTACATAAAAGACGCGGCGCCGGTCGGATTCCGACAGCCATGAGTCGACCAGTTCCATGGGCACGTGGCGGGCATGATCGCCGAGGCTGGTACGATGAGCGCGGAGCGCGGACGGGCCACGGCCCGGATCCCGTCCCGTCTATGTGGCTACGAATTCGCACAGAAGCGTCCAGCCCCTGTCACGAATCTCCGGCTGTTTGGCCAGCAGCCGGGCCACGGCTTCGGCGACGGCCGGTGCCGTGTCGGGCGCCGCCTCAGCCAGGGAAGGGGGCTCCGCTTCCATATGTTTCTGAATGATGATCAGGGGATCGTCGGCATCATACGGCAACCGTCCGGCGCACAGCTCGAAGATCAGGATGCCAAGGCTGTACAGATCGACCCGATGATCGATGCCGCCCGGTGTGAACCACTCCGGCGCCATGTAGTGAACGGTGCCCCTGCGCGCATCTTCCTCCGGCAGCCGTTCCACGGCTAGTCCAAAGTCGAGCAGGGTGAGCGCGCGGTCCCCATCCGGATCCAGCGGAGCGGTCAGCAGGTTGGGCCGGAGCTTGATGTTGGCGGTCTTGATATCCGCGTGAATCAAATCCTGGCCGTGAATAAAGGCGAGCGTGTCGGCGAGCTCCCAGAGGATGCGCGTTCGGTGTGCCGGGTCGGGCGGCTGCTCCTCGAGGGTCGGTCCGTCGTGCCAGTCCATCGTGAAGAACGGTGCCCCGTCTTCGGTGTGCCCGTAGTCGTAGGCCCGGATCAGTCCAGGATGCCGAAGACGGAACAGCAGGGCGAATTCGTGGAAGAAACGCTGTCGCCAGGCGGCGTCGTCGGAACGGTCCGTGAGTAGTTTGGCGGCCCGGACCTGATCGGTCCAGCGGTCACGGACGCGCCAGACAGAGCCGAAACTTCCGGCTCCTGCAAACGCTTCTACGTCGAAGCGCTCGCCGAATCGCGGCGCGGCGGTTGTGAGCGGGCCAGCCGCGGTCCGGGGACGGGCCATTCACGCATCCGCGGCGGGCAGGCCGATCTTGAAACCGGCACCACCCAGGGAGGTGTGAGGCAACAGTTCGATCGAGGCGCCGTTCTTCTCCACGAAGACGGCCGTATTGTGCAGTCCGCGTCCGTGGCCGCCGCTCTTGGTCGAGTCGCTCTGCTCCCATGGCGTGCGGAGGCGGTCCGGTGGCAGGCCGGGCCCGCTGTCCTCCACAGTGACCCACACGGTCTTCGCCTCGGACCAGGCGCGGAAGGTCACTCGTCTCTCGGGCGAATCGGCGTCGTGCATCGCCTCGGCCGCGTTCTTGCAGAGATTGTAGAATATCATCTCAAGATGCACCGGATCAAATCTCACCTCCGGCAACGCGGCCGCCACGTCAAACTCGAACTCGACGCCGTCGAAGCGCCGCTCGGCATGGATGATGACCTGGAGCGACTCGGTGATGGTGCTCAATCCGAACGTCTGCGGTCTGGGCTCCATTCGATCGGGGCGCAGGAGCGCTTCCACCAGCCGGGCCAGCTTGTCGCACGACCCGACGATGCGGGGCACGCCCGCTTCGATCTTGCTGTAGTCGCCCCGGGCCGCGGTGCGTTCGAAGATGAGCGCCTGATTGGTGATGACGGTCAGGAAGTTGTTCATCTCGTGCGCGACGTCGCCGATCTGCTCGGCCTTTTGAATCGAAATCGCCGCCTTGGCCAGTTCTTCACGCATCTGCTCGGCATCGGTGACGTCGTCCAGCGTAACCACAAGACCTTCGATACCCCGGTCCTCGGAGCGCAGTGGTGAGACGAGCACGCGGAACGTGCGCGCTTCGCCGTCGACGGCCAGCGTGTGCCGCGACCAGCTATGGGCGTTGCCCGATTCGATGACACTGCGAAACAGCGCCGTCCATGCGTCCCGGCTGCCTTTGTCGATCAGGTCGAGCCAGGATTCGTTGCCGTCGGGTCCCGCACCGAAGGCTGCGAGCAGCTGTCCCGCTCGCTCGTTGTGACGTTGCACGCGCCCCATAGCATCGAGGACGAGCAACGCGACCGGCGTACTGGTGATGATGTTGTCTGCGTACTGCTGGAGGCGACGCACGTCCACCAGCAGGCGGGTGTTGGCCAGGGCGATGGCCGCCTGCTGAGCAAGAAGTTCGAGAATGTAGAGGTCGGACTGCAGGAAGATCCGACCCTCGGAGGAATTGTCCAGGTAGATCAGGCCGATCACCTGATCGTCGTGTTTGAGCGGTACACCCATGATGGAGCGCAGGTGCAGATCGGCGATGCTCTGCCGCGCTTCAAAGCGCGGGTCCTCCAGAGCGTCGGACGTGTAAATGGATTCGCCGGTTTCGATCACGCGATCGGCGATGGTACGACTGAAGCGATCGCCCTCGGTGCCGAAGTGCTCCGGCGCGAGATTGTGCGACTGGCGCAGCTCCAGCTCACCGTCTTCCACCAGCATGATGAAACCGCGTTCTGCCGCTACGAGCTCGATGGCATACGACATGACCATCTCGAGAATGCGATCGAGGTCGAGGGTCGTATTGATAGCCTGGGAGATCTCGAGCAGCTTTTTCAGGTCGTCGATGCTCGGGCCCGAGCGATCGGAAGAAACCGGTGACGGGGGCAGTTTGCCGGTGATTTCCTGCAGAAGCTGCTCCATAACCTGCAGGCTTGAGGTACCCACCTGCGCACTTCGTTCGGACGCGCTGCGCGTATCTGCCATGAGTCTTACCGGGTCGAAGGCACACTCTGCCTTCTCATCCGTTTTATCGGATGTATTCGACTGAACCTGAAGGGACAAAAGGAGTTGGAAAGAGTCGCCCGATGGGTTCGGGGTCCGTCAGAAAGGCCCGGCGGCCTTGAGCGGGCGAGCCGCAGGGGCAGTGGACCCCGGTCTCGGGTGCAGTTGTTTCCGGTTAGAAAGGCTTGCTAAACCTAACGGTGATAAGGAGTTTGCGGTGAGACTCGGTGCCCGCCCAGGCCCCCTGGACGCGAATCGTGCGCTGGATCTGCGCTCCGGCGCCTACGTCCCAGAGTACAGGTCCGCTCGTCCAGTCCCCATCGGTACCGATCTGGCCGGCGTCGAACAGGGCGAACAGCTCCAGCCCTCCACGAGACCAACCGTATTCGACGTTGGTCAGCCAATGCCGGTCGCCGAAGAACTCCTCGCAGTCATAACCGCGCAGCGATCCGATGCCGCCCAGATAGTACAACCGGGTGGCCGGCAGATCACCGCCGGCGCCGCCGGCCAGGACCCGCACGCGCAGCTGCTGATTACGCCACAGCGGCTGACGCCGCATCACGTACGCGTAGTAGCGGCTGTAACTGAAATCCGATTTGATGTCCGGGTCCGACCACTCTGTTACCAGGGCGGTCTTCCACATGCCTTCGTTCGCCGAGGAGTATTCTGGATATCGGTACACCAGGTCGGTACGCAGAAACACCAGCCGGCCTTCGAAGTCGTCGGCCAGGGACGTGTCGCCGGTGCGCTTGAGCTGGTCGTAGTTGGGCGGAAACGATGACCCGAACAGGCTCCACTGACTCGTGTTGGCCTGCAGTGGGCTCAGTTCCTCGTTGAAATACTCCAGCCGCAGCGAGCGGTCCTCGCCCCAGCCCCAGCCGGCGTCGAGACGGAAACCTTCGGCAAAATAGTAGTCCCTGTAGTCGGTGGAGAAGAACAGCGCGAAGATGGTGTTCTCCGTCCCACCGATCCGGCTCTGGTCGTCGTCCCTGGTCTCGCGGTAACCGCCGGCATAGTAGAGCGGGCCCCACCAGCCGTCGCGCCCCAGGCCGAACCGGTAGTGCCACAGCTCGGACTCGAAGGCATACCCGACGTCGACCAGCAGCCGCGGGGCCGGTCCGCGTTCGGGACCCACGGCAAATACCGCCCAGGGCAGAGCACCGGTCACGCGGTTGTAATCGAAGTGCACGTTGAACTGAAACACGTTCTGGTCGGGGTCTTCGTACCAGCGCGGACGGAATCGCTGCCGATTGCCGGCGTACAAATCGCCGTACACCGTGGCGTACTCGGTCTTGTGCACGTCTCCGCCCAGCGATATGACGCTGCCGCGCACGACGCCGTCATCTTCCACGTACACGTCGCCGCCGATGGAGACCACGGAACGATTGACTTCACCCTCCACCCGGACGTCGCCGCCGAAGTTCAGCACGTAGCCGCGGACAAACGTCCCCGTGTCGACGGACACCGTTTCTCCCAGGCTTCGGATATCGGCCGGTCGCCGCCGCGCGCGTGCGTCGGGGCCGCGATCGTACAGGAGCACGCGTACGTTGCGGCCCTCGGTGTTGATCTCCATCCGGCCGAGACGCTCGGGCGGATAGGCCTCGTCATCGAGATACAGCGTATCGTGTGCGAAGCGCATCCGCTCCGCCACCTGCCAGCCGCCGTCGGCATCGCGGCGCGCGTGGGGATCGATCGTGAAGCGGAGATCCTGATCGCCCCGGGGCGCGACCTGGATCCGGTCACCCCGGACCGAGAACTCGAGGATCAACGGATCGGACGGGTCCGCCAGCGCGTCGGTGACGCCCAGGCAGAGCACGATTCCAGCGATGTACGTCCAGGTCTTCATGCGCAGCGTGCCCGGTCCAAAGGGGAATACACCGGTGTTCAGTCCCGCGGCCTCGCGGCGGGCGCGAGATCCTCGCCGAACAGGTCGACCAGCGCTTCCCGATGGGCTCTGAATGCAATGTCGGCAGGTATCGCCGGAGGGGCAAAGAAGGAAAGCTCGCTTGCATCATCACCCGCTCTCAGTTCACCTCCGTCGATCCCCATGCGATACAAGATCAAGACGGCGGCGTGACGCGGATCATCGCGGCCGGCGTACACGCCGAACACGTCTCCGATATGCGCACGGAGGCCCGTTTCCTCGTGGATCTCGCGGACGGCACACTCGGCCGGTGACTCATCGTACTCCATGAATCCCGCCGGCAGGCACCAGGCTCCGGCCCGGGGTTCGAACCTCCGTCGGACCAGCAGTACTCGACCATCCTCGTCGGTGATCACGCCGCCGGCAGCCGGAACGGGATTGTGGTAGAAGATGCGGTCGCAGGCGGGGCACCAGCGCCGGGGCCGTTCCTCCCGTCGGGTGATTTGCAGTCGCCCCCCACAGCGGTAGCAGTGAACGAACGGACCGAGGCTGTATACGTCGCCGCCGGTCTCGCTCACGGCCGCCCGTCCTTGCGCTTCAGCACGATCACGGTGGCGTCGTCCTCGAACGCCGTAGCCCGCGCGTGGCTGAGTACCTCCTGCATCAGGGCCTGGCAGATCAACTGCGGCGTGCGGGCGCGATGGCGCATGACGGCATCGGCCAGTCGCTGGTCGCCGAATTCCACCTCCTCCGCGTTGCTGATCTCCGTGAACCCGTCGGTATAAAACACGAGCACGTCGTTGGGATGCAGGATGACTTCGCCTTCCTCGTACTGCGCGTCATCGAACACGCCGAGGAGTAGTCCGCCCGTTTCGAGGCTCTGGTACGAGCCGTCGCCGCGTGTGAGGATTGGATAATTGTGACCGGCGTTGCAGTACCGGAACCGGCCCGATTCCGGCTCGAACTCGCCGTAGACCATCGTGACGAAGCGATCGCTCTGGCTTCCCGCGAAGGCACACCGATTGAGACTGTCCATGATCCGGGTAGGACTGCCCCCGGTGCGCGCTTCGTTCTTGAGCACCGCCTGTAGTTGAGCCATCACGAGCGCAGCGGGGATGCTCTTGCCCGACGCATCGCCGATCACCATGCCGAGACGTCCGTCGGGGATCGGAAAGAAATCGTAGAAATCGCCCCCCACCTCCCGCGCGGGCCGCGTGAACGCGTCCACCTCGAAGTGATCGCTGCGGGGAAGGTGCTCCGGCAGGAGGGCCATCTGAATCTGGCGCGCCACGGCGAGTTCCTCCTCGAGGCGTCGCTTATCGAGTGACTCGTTGTACAGGGCCGCGTTGGCAAGGGCTACGGCCACCTGGTTGGAGAGTACGTGCAGGACCGTGAAGTCCTCCTGCGTGTACCGGTACGCGCTGGCCTTGCGCGAAAGAAGCAGGAATCCGGCCAGCTCCTGGCCGGCCCGCAACGGTACGAGCAGGTACGGCTTGAAGCCCGCCAGAACGGACCACACGTGTGAGTTGCCGGCCTGCGTCACCAGCGTCTCGTAGTAGACCGGCACATGGACCTGGTCGACGAGGTTGAGCAATTCCGTGGCGTCTTCGTTGCCGTAGTCACCCTCCATGCGCGACAGCGAGTAAAAACGCAGGCGCAACGGCGTGCGCGTCACCTGTACCAGGATCGCCGTTTCAATCATCAAGTCATCCTGCAGCGTGGAGATGACCTGCTGCTGGAGCTGGCGCAGGTCGACGATCCGGATGATCTCGGTGGAGAACCGTTCCATCAGGCGCCGGTAGTCCGTGCGGTCCCGCAGGAAGAATCGCTGCATCCAGTCTTCCACCTGGGACATGATCGGCTGGAAAAAGATCACGGCGAGGATGATGAAGCCGGCATCGAGAATCGGTACGGGTCGGCCCACCTGCTGCCTGAGCCAGGTCGAGAGCTGGCCGACGATCAGGATGTACAAGCCCACGAGCAGGGCCGAGGTGACCGAGTACACGATGGACTGTCGGGCGATGAGACGTACGTCGAGGAACTGGTGCCGGATGATGGCATAGACCACGCCTCCGGATCCGACGAGCAGCGCGATCATCAACAGGGACAGCTGAAACGTCTCGGAGACATCCACGACCCCGAGGATCGGCGCGATGTAGGCGAGCACGTACAATCCCAGGGCCACGCGCAGACCCCACATGAGTACGCGCACCTGCCGCACCATGCGAGGCGCGGTGAGCGTGCGCTGGCTGCGCTGAAGGAAGATCAGCGCCCCGATGACGTACGCCAGGTTGACGGCGGAGAAGAATGTCACGTGGACGTCGATCAGGTAATCGAAGAGGATGGACGACAGCGTCAATCCCCGGGAGAACTGCTCGAGGGTCCAGCCCATCGGTCCTTCGGTCGCCCGCTCCGCCGCCCACTGGGCGATATCCCGTCCGCGCGCCAGGGCCACCATGAGCACCAGGTGAAAGACGTGGGGTACGAAGATGAGCAGGCGCAGCCGGGGGTGGCGCTGCAGCATCGGCTGCCGGACAGGAAACTCGAGGCTGAACAGCAGCAGAAACGGAAAAAACAGCTCCCAGAGGTACTGCAGACTGAGGAAGAAAGGCTCACGCGAACCAGAATCGAACGCCGCGGGCGGAAGCGTGTAGCCGATGGCGGCAAATACCGGTCCCAGGCCGGCAAAACCGAGCATGAAGGCCGTGGCGCGGTTGACCCGGCTCTTCGGGTTTTCGCGCCAGATAATGGTAGAGAGGAACAGCAGGAGAGCCCCGCATGCCAGGTAAAAACCGATGACGAGTCGTTCGTACATCAGGGCAGCCTCATGGGCGTGCTGCCTGCGCGGCTAACCGGGTTGACCGTCGGAAACGATCTTGACGAGCGTGATGCGCAGGCCGCGGCCGTCAACCATCTGGAAATGCACCTCATCCATGTAGGCGCGAACGATGAAGAGCCCGCGTCCCACCTCGCGGAGGAGATTCTCCTGTGCCACCGGATCGGGCAGGGTGTCCGGGGCGAACCCGGCGCCCTCGTCCTGGATGGCGATCGAAACGCGATCGGGCGCGATCTCCACCTCGACATCCACGTGCTTGTCGGGAGTCGCCCCGTTGCCGTGAATCACGGCGTTGTTGACAACCTCCGAAACGCTGATGGCGACGTCGGCCATCAGTTCATCGGGGAACCCCGCGTCCCGGAGTCGCTGATCGAGAAAGCTATCTACGTCCGCGACCGTGTCGGGCACGGAAGGAAACGACCGGAGTTCCCGGCCCGGTTTCAAACTCATGGGAGCGTGTGGCGTGCCGGACGGCGTGGGCCGCCGACGTTATTGGGGGAACGCCGACACGGCTTCTTCGACGGTTTCGTAGTCGTCGAAGACCGTTACCAGCTTGGTGATCGTTAACAGGCTCTGGATTTT
>JAUVRN010000231.1 GCA_030597645.1 Candidatus Zixiibacteriota bacterium | reverse complement strand
TGTTCATGGACCGCCGCACTCAGTTCCTGGACCAGCGGTGCAAGGTCGCGCATCTGCGAATCCACGTCAGCCTGCGGTGCCGCGGCGTCCGCATGATCCAGAATATGCGCTGCTTCCACCAGTGCCGGTGACGTCTCCGCTGCGTACAGTTTGTCGAGTTTGACCAGGTCCGGATCGTTCAGGACGATGGCCAGCGCCTCATACACGATGCTGCGGGCCAGGGCCAGGTCCGACCCGGCCGCCAACTCATCTGTGTCTCCGGCTGCGCTTTGCGGAGTGCTCATATCTCTGACCTCATATGGAGTTGGCGTGTTCACGCGGTCGCACGTAGACCGGTTCTTCGATGGTGGTCCGGAAGATCTCCTGACCTTCGCGTCCGAATGCGATCACCGTGTCGTTGTACAGCTTGTACGGCTTGCCGCTGCGCATGCCCTCGTAGATCATCGGACCTTCCTCGATTTCGTAGCGGTAGATGATCAGATTGGATCGCCGGAACAGCTGCAGTACCCCAAGCAATTCGCGATCGGGCACCGCGTAGTTGTCCAGTGCCTGATCGACGCCGGGACCGAACATCTGTCGCAGGTAGGGGCGCGGCACCCAGCTTGGGGGTATGTAATACCCATTGGGCTGGGTACCCAGCTGCGGATACAGCGGAAGGGCCACCTTGGCCACGTGGACGAGGTAGTAGAGCGGGTGCTGACGATCCGTTGCCCACGATCCGTCCCGATCCAGCTTGACGAGGCCCTGCATGCGGATCTGACCGATGCAGGCCGCCATGCAGCGCGTCTCCATGGGCTGCCCGCCGCTCTCGGGATCCGTGCCCGCCACGCGGGGATAGCAGGCCACGCACTTCTCGCTCACGCGTGTGTTGCCGCGATACATCGACTTCTTGTATGGACAGGCTTCCACGCACTTGCGGTAGCCCCGGCACTCCTTTTGGTCGATGAGTACGATACCGTCCTCGGGCCGCTTGTAGATCGCCTTGCGCGGGCAGGCCGCCAGGCACGCCGGGTAGCTGCAGTGATTGCAGATCCGGGCGAGGTAAAAGAACCATGTCTTGTGCGTGGGTAGCTCGGTTCCCTCCTTGTCGAGTTGATCTCGCTTGCCGCGCTTGCCCAGGGGGTTGTCCTCCCAGATGTTGGGCGAATTCCATTCCTCGTCGGTCGGCAGATACCCGAGCACACGCGCGCTCTCGGGGTCGAAGGTGTGCTTGGCGGCTTCGAAGATGGTCTCGCCCTCGAAGCGGCCGTACGGGTTGCGGGCCTGGCCGCCGTTGCCACGGGACCAGATCTGCCCCCCCGGATTACTCTCTTCCAGTTTCTGCAGTATCTTCATGTCCCAGGACTGCGGATAGCCACCGTACGGTTTGGTTTCGACGTTCGCCCACCACATGTGTTCCTGGCCCTTGCTGAATGTCCAGGTCGACTTGCACGCCATGGTGCAGCTCTGGCACGCAATGCAGCGATTGATGTTGAACACGAAGGCAAATTGGCGCTCGGGAAAGCGTGCATCATACGGATACTCCGCATCCCTCCCGAGGTGCCAATTATGAACGTTCGCCATGGCTGTGCCTCCTGTCGGCTTGGACATCGTCCATCGGTTCGGAGTTCCGGGTGGTGGCGGGGCGGCTGACCTGATCCTGGCCGCGCGGTTGCTCATCCCGAAATCGGACGTGACCCCAGAATTCGCTTTGCTCCCTCACGAGCGCACGCACGGTTTCGGGGCCAAGGGCGCGATAGGCGCGATGCGCTCCGGCATAAAACGGGCTCTCAAAGAGGAACATGATCCTCGCCTCATCGAAGCCCATCCGCGCAAATTCCTCCGCAAACACGGAGGCCGCAATGCGGTGCGCGTCCTCGTCCGCGGGGAGTTCTACACCCACCAGGTGCAGCGGATCGGTGGCGTCCGGTTCGTCGTATGGCATGCTGGTCCTCCCGCGCTATCCGCGCACCTGGGTGAGTGCGCCTTCCAGATAGCGCTTCATGAAATCACTCTCGTTGTCGGGCGTGAAACCGGTCGTGGCAGGTGCCCACAGGCCCGTGCCACCCATCCCGCCATCTTCGGCTTTGGTCACCCGTACCAGCGTCTCTTTGGGTACCGTGTTGACGGCGTGGTTGTCCGCCTCGCCGCCGAAAATGAAGCCCATGTAGACCTTGGCCTTGTGGAACAGCGTATCGGTCTGGTGCATGGGCATGTGCCAGTTGCGGGTGATCGACTGCTGTGACCCATACCGCAGGTTGGCCTGATACCCGGTGTTGGCCGACAAGGCGCGCCCGTCGGGCCGGGTTTCGTGCGCCTTGACGCTCTTTTCCGTAGCGATGAAAGGTGCGTGCTTCATCATCACGATGTTGTACGGATAGGCGTGGTTGTACTTCACGCGCAGCATGCATCGTGATACGCGGTAGAACGGATCGTCCGGCTTTGCACCGATGTAGGGCCGGTCGGCCGGATTGGCGTCCACATACACATAATCCCCGTCATTAATGTTCAAATCATGTGCCGCGGCAGGGTTGATGTGAAGTTGGTGCTCGCCCACGCAGGGCGCGCGTTTGTCGAGCCGGTATGGATCGCCGAAATTGGAATCATAGAGCATGTGCCAGTCGACGTTGGACCAGCCGCTGTGTACACGGTGTCGCGTCTTCGGGGTCAGACAGTAAAACTGGAACCCGCGCTTCCAGAGGAAGTTCTCGGTCTTCTTCACGCGCGACCAGGGCATCTTGATGTTGCGAATCGTACGATGATCCCAGTGCTCCGCGTCGGCGCGTATGCCGTAGTCATCGGGTCGGACGTACGGATTGGAGCTGACGATCACGTTGGGCAGGTACGGTGTCGCCTCCGGCCCCTCGCGGTGGACGATGAAGTTCTCGCCGTATTCGATCGCTTCATCCAGGTCGGAGTATGCATGCATCCGCCCGGTGTCCGTGTGGAACGGTTCGCTGTCGTGCACCTGCTCGTAAAACGGGATCCGGGGGTAGGTGCGGAAATTCATCAGGGCGCCGCCGGGCGGACCGTGTTTTCCCGCCATGATGTCATCCAGGTTGTAGCCCCTCGTCGTGGTAGAACTGTCGGACAGTCGCTGCAGGTATATGGATCGCTTCCCTTCATGCTCGAACTTGAAGCAGTCGACAAAGCGCCCATCCCCCGTAACGTCGCCCAGTGCGCGCCCGATGCCGGCAATGATGGACAGGTCGTCTTTGCTGTCGAAAATCGGGCGAATGCCGCCTTTCCAGACCTGAAGGAAGGGATTCGAACAACTGGCCGTCACCTCCAGGTCTTCGAACTCCAGCCAGGAGTTTGCAGGTAACGCCAGGTCGGCATATTCGATGGACGCCGTCATCTGAATGTCGAACGAGACGATCATCTCGATGCCGGGGTTGACATTCTTGATCATCTCGTACGCCCACTTGGCGTTGTTGATCAGGTTGACGTTGTTGAAGATGATGGCCTTGGTGGGCGTCGGCATGTGCGTCTGGCCGGTGAAATTCTTGCGCCCGTACTTGGGTGTATTGACGATCAGCGCCTTGTCACCGTGATTCCAGTAGGCCGGCTCTTCCCCCTTGCAGTATGGCCGCGCCTTGATGTCCTTGCCCGACGCATTCGGATCGAGATTCAGATTAAAGGGATCCTCGGCCACCCAGCCTTTGAAGCCAGGTCCGGTCCATGGAGAGCCCTGGAAGAGTGCGGCCTTGTAGTTGCCCGCCCAGGTGTGGCAGCCCGCGCCCGGCTTGCCGATGTTTCCGGTCAGGATCACAGGGAGGTACGCCGCCCGGTTCATCTCCGTAGCATGGAACCAGTGGTTGATCCCTTCGCCCTGGTGAATGGCCACCGGTTTGATGGTCGCAATATCCTCTGCCAGTCGCTCTATGAGATTGCGCGGCGCGTGCGTGATATCCGCCACCGTGTCCAGGTCATAGTCCTTGAGGTGACGCTGGTACATGGTCCACAGCGTCATCACCTGCACGCTTCGGCCATTGACCAATCGGACGGTGAAGGTGCCCGCCAGCGCAGGCGAAATGCCCCGCTTCTGCATGGATTCGCCCACGTCGTCGCGGGTCACGGCCCTGGGCGCACTGTCCTTCTCATCCCACACCACGAAGTCGCCCAGTCTCTCGTGTTGCTCGTCGGTGAATCCCTGGATCCGCTTGGACGGACCGTCCGCGGACAGCGAGGAGCGATAGTCACCGAACACCTCATGCGCGCGCAGGCGCTTGAGGTTGTCGCTTCGAACCAGCAGAGGGAAGTCCGTGAATTCCTTGATGAACCTCTCGTCATACCACTTCCGATCGATCATGATCCTGGTGATGCCGAGCCACAGTGCGGCATCGGTCTGCGGTCTGATTGGAATCCAGTAGTCCGCTTTGGTGGAGGGTGGGCCGTACGCGGGTGCGAGCACTACGATCATTCCGCCCCGTTCCATGCACTCGATGAACCAGTGCGAGTCCGTCAGCTTGTTCT
>JAUVRN010000407.1 GCA_030597645.1 Candidatus Zixiibacteriota bacterium | reverse complement strand
CGGTCACGACCGGCGTCACGCCGGCTGGTCACAGCTACGCGAGTGGTTGAGTGCGGGTATGCGGATCGGGTCCCATGGCGCTTCGCACCGGGACCTGCGGGGTATGGTACCGGACCAGTTGCGCCGCGAGCTGACCGGCAGCCGAGCCCGGATTGCGGACCGTCTCGGGGTGAGCGTGACGTGCATCGCCTACCCGTTCGGCCGCCACGATCATGCCGTATTGGAGCAGGCCCGGGAGCCCGGTTGTCGTCCGGTCCTCACCACGCGACCTCCGGCCGATGACGATTCCGCCCTCGTACGCGGTCGGGTGGTGGTGTCGCGACTGGACACAGTCCATTCGTTGACGCACCGCCTCGATCGATCCTGGTGGGGTCAGGTCGAGCGCGGAAAACAAAACCTGGTCCGCTTCTGGGCCGGAGGCACGAGCATTGTGCAGCAATGCGTGGGGGCCGAAACGTGAGCTGGATCGTACGTACTCTCATCACGGCGCTGGCCATTTATGTCGTCTCGTTCGGTTTTGGTCTGCTCCAGGCGGATGATCTGAAGGCCGTGCTCATCGGGGGCCTTCTCCTGGCCGCACTCAATACGCTGGTGAAGCCGATCCTGCTCCTGGTGACGCTTCCCATCAACGTGCTCACGCTGGGGCTCTTCACTATCGTGCTCAACGCGTCCCTGGTCGCCCTGGCGGCCTTCCTGACCCCCGGGCTGGAGACGCTGGGCTTCTGGTCCACTGTGGGTGCGTCCCTGATCATCTCGCTGGTTTCCATACTGGTCAACGGCCTGCGGACGGCCGCGCCGCCGCTGGAAACCTGATCGAGTCGACCGGATCAAAATCGCGTTTGGAGGAGAATGATGCCATGATGCGACCGGAACACTATATCGCTCACCTCAATCGTCACGTCGGGGAAGAGGTTACCATCAAGGGCTGGCTCTTCAACAAGCGGTCCTCAGGAAAGGTCGCGTTTCTGGTGATGCGGGACGGTACCGGGCTTTGCCAGTGCGTCATGGTCAAGTCGATGCTGCCGCCCGAGGTGTTTGCGCGATTTGACCAGGTGACCCAGGAATCCTCGGTCATCGTCACAGGTCTCGTCAAGGCGGACCCGCGGCAGGTGGGAGGACACGAGATCGAAGTGCGCGACGTCCAGCTCGTGCAGATAGCGGACGAGTATCCCATCACTCCCAAGGAACACGGCATCGACCACCTGATGAGCCACAGGCACCTCTGGCTGCGGTCACGCCGTCAGCACGCGATCCTGCGTGTGCGCAATGAGATCATTCATGCCATCCGCACCTTCCTCTATGAGCGTGATTTCCTCATGTTCGACACGCCGATCCTGACTGGGTCCATCGGCGAGGAGGCGGGAACGCTCTTTTCGACGGAGTATTTCGACCTGGGCAAGGCGTATCTGGCGCAGACCGGGCAGCTCTATGGAGAGGCCGGTGCCATGGCCTTCGGCAAGATCTACACCTTTGGTCCTACCTTTCGCGCCGAGAAGAGCAAGACCCGGCGGCATCTCACCGAGTTCTGGATGATGGAACCGGAGATGGCGTACTACGACAACGACGATTGCATGGACCTGCAAGAAGAGCTGATCTGTTACGTCGTCCAGTGCGCCCTGGACCGCTGCATGGACCAGTTCGAGGTCCTGGAGCGCGATCCCGCACTGCTGGCCAAGGTGGCACCCCCATTTTCGCGACTCTCCTATGACGAGGCCCTGGCGAAGCTCCGATCGCTCGGCAGCGATATCGAATGGGGCAGAGACCTGGGCGGTGATGACGAGACGATTCTGACGCAGCAGTACGACCGTCCGGTGTTCATCTACGATTATCCCCGTGCGGCCAAGGCATTCTACATGAAAGCCCACCCCGAGCGAGACGACGTGGTGAAGTGTTCCGATCTCCTGGCCCCGGAAGGGTACGGCGAGATCATCGGCGGATCCCAGCGCGAAGATGATCTTGCAAGACTCAAGTCGAGGATCGCCGAGGAGGGACTGCCGGCGGCGACGTATGAATGGTATCTCGACCTTCGGCGCTTCGGTTCAGTGCCCCACTCGGGATTCGGGCTGGGTCTCGAGCGCACGGTGGCCTGGATCTGCGGTCTGAAGCACATTCGCGAGGCGATTCCCTTCGCTCGCACCATGGCCCGCCTGTATCCTTGAAGTGCGTGTTTGTTAGGCGTCGCTTGGCGCCCGGGCCGATGACGCGTATACTCCTGAGGTATGTCCAACGCACCCACGTCACGTACGCCGGGTCGTTTCCGCCCGCAGGCGGAGGCACCCGCGCAGCGACCCCGTCTTCCGGAGTGGTTCCGGGTACGCCAGGGGCTCGGACCCGAATACGAGCGCATGCGCTCCTTGATGAAGGAACACCGGCTCAACACAGTATGCCAGGAAGCCAACTGTCCCAATGCGCGGGAGTGCTGGCACCACGGCACCGCCACGTTCATGATCCTGGGCGACGTGTGCACACGTGGTTGCACCTTCTGCGATGTCATGAAGGGACGACCCACGGTCACCGACTGGGCCGAGCCCATGCGTGTGGCAGATGCGGCCGCCGAGCTCGAATTGCGGTACGTAGTCGTCACCTCGGTAGATCGCGACGATCTGGTCGACGGGGGTGCGGAGATGTTTGCGCGAACGATCCGTGCGCTCAAGAGTCGCATGCCGGGTGTCGAGGTCGAAGTGCTGATCCCCGACTTTCAGGGATCGGAAGAGGCGCTCTCCACCGTCCTCGAGGCCGGCCCGGATGTGCTCAATCACAACCTCGAGACGGTGCCCCGACTGTATACCACCGTGCGCCGAGGCGCACGGTATGATCAGTCCCTGCAGCTATTGCGCAATGCCCGGCGTCTTGCCCCGAATCTGACCACCAAGTCCGGCCTTATGCTAGGTCTCGGTGAAACGGTGCGCGAGCTCTTGCAGACTATGGTGGACATTCGATACACCGGCTGTGATCTGTTG
>JAUVRN010000078.1 GCA_030597645.1 Candidatus Zixiibacteriota bacterium | reverse complement strand
CGGCGCGGAGCCTACAGGCTGGTACTTTCACCGGATCGCATTCAGATCGACTGGGAAGAGCTCGAGCGCAACGACGACTGGGACCTGGTCTCGTGGGTGCAGATGTTCAGGGAAGGTGCGCCGCGGACGCATCGCATTCCGATGGCTGCGGTCGGTCAGCCGGCGGCCGCCTGACCAGCGCCAGGCCTGGTCTCACAAGTGGTTCTGCTGCGGTTCTTGAAACCGGTTCTACTCCACGCCGGTGGCAATGTCGCGCTTGAGCTTGAGAATCTTGGTCCGGCCGTGATACGACGTGGTGTCGAACCGGCTGAGGCATTTGAGCTCACCCAGTACCTCGGTGATGGTGTCCACTGCATTTTCAATGACCGTCATCGACTGCGCGATCTTGTCGGTAGACTCGTTGCGTTCCGAGCGCCCGATCGCCAGGTTGACCAGCTGGGCTCGCCCCAGGATCGTCGTGGTGGCGTTGTTGATGTGGTGCGAGAACGTTGCGCAGATCACCTTGAGTGCTTCGAGGGCGGCGTGTTCCGACTCCTCGGCCAGCAGCTGGGTCTGGAGCTTCTCATTTTTCCGGTGCAGTTCTTCCGTTGCCTGATACAGCGCAAAGAGGCGCTCGTTGGCCTGCGCGAGCAGTTCACTCGGCTTGCATAGCTCAATGTCCAGCAGGCTGGCCCACTCCTCGACCTGCCGTCCGGCCTGTGACTGGATCCTCTGCAGGCGCTCGGCGTTCATCGAGACCAGTGCACATACCTGTTCCCGGAACTCGCGACATTCGGTTCGCGCGGCTGCGGGCCCGGCCCAGGAGGCCGAGGATATGCTGTCCGCCAGCCCGACGCAGAGCGGAACGCGATCCGCGGCCTCGACCGGCATGGTTGTTGGAATGTCGTGATGAGATCTCGCCGCTGTGTTGAGCAAGGATGGCAAGTTCCACTGTTCGCACAGGAAGGCGCCGGCCTGACAGTGATCAATGCCGAACAGTTCGCGTTCCCGCTCGGTGGTCCACCGTCCGGGCGGATCGGCAAGCAGCTCGCGAAACGGATCGGGACACGCCATGGCCAGAGCCACGCGTCCCACGTCGTGGAGGAGTCCCGCCACGAAACAATCGTCCGCCAGGCGCGGGCACACTTCTTCGGCGATGAGCATGGCTGTGACGCCCACCTCGAGTCCGTGCTGCCAGAACGGCCGCAGGTCGATGCCCTCCGGTACGGCATCGGATACCGTGGTGTACACTGCGGACGAAAGCACCACGGCCTTGGTCGTCCGCAAGCCGAGCTTCATCAGCGCCTGCTGCACCGTGGTTACGTCACCTCTGCCGGCGTAGTGCGCCGAGTTGGCGATCCGCAGCACGTGAGTCACCAGACCGGCGTCCTTGCTGAGGATCTCAGCGACTTCGGCAGCGGTTGTTTCGGGGTCGTCGAAGAGGGTAATGAGCCGCGACATCACATCGGGCATCGCGACGAACTGCGCCTGTTCGGCGATCTGGCTGAGGACGGTTTCTGGTGACTGCGACATGGCACGATTCGACCCCATATGGGTCGTCATAGGTGTTATCGGTCGCTTGGAGGGTGTGGACTACCGGCGTTTTTCGCGCCGGATCAGGCGAGCCGCCCTGTGCTCGAGGGCAGCGAGCACCCGGTCCGGGGCACCCTCGGTGGTGCCGTCCAGGGCCAGTCGGGCCGCGTCGGCGGCCGCGCGGGCCGACTCCAGATCGCCGGTGCCGTGTTCCTGGTACTTGGCTTCTTCGATGTGTGCCCAGTAGCGCTCGAGCGGCTCCGGGGATGATGTCAATTCCTGCCAGATATGCCGGGCTTCGGCGACTCTGCGCTCCCGCTTGAAGTACCGTACCAGTTCACGCATGGCTCTGCCGTAGCCGGGGGCCAGGCGGCCCATCGTGCGTGCTTCCTGTAGAATGCGTACCCCGAGATCGTGCCGACCACGGCGCATGTGCGTTCGTGCCAGACCGAGCAATTCGGCCTGGGCCAGACCGAAGGTGCCCCGGTCGTCACTGAACAGTCTCTGCAGGACGGCCGTCAGGCACAGTAGTGACACCAGATCCTGGGCGTTGTGTTCGATCACATCCAGCAGGATCTCTTCATCTGCGTGCTGCAGAAACTGGCGGTAGCGCAGGGGAACTTCCCAGCCTTCACAGTCCGCGTGGCGCACGACGCCGAGCAGCCGCATCTCGGCCGTGGCCAGGCGGCAGTCGGGCCAGGTATCCCGCCACACCGACCGCACCGGCGGAAGCAGGTCCAGGTGTGCGTGTTCCAGCCACGGCGCATCGATCCGATTGATCACGGCGCGTGCCCGCAGAATCGGCAGGTCAAGGTGCGCCCGTTGTAGGTGATCAGCAGCGGGTGCCGGCGCAGGTCTTCCGACAGTAGCCACTGCTGCGCCGGCTCTTCACTGAAGTCGCGAATGAGATACTGCCTCAGGTGAAGTCCGCACTCTTTTGCGGAGATGACGCCGACCAGGAATGCGACGGTTCCTGCCCCCAGGCTCAGGCCGGTGGTCTCGATATCGACACAGGCCACCTGGTCCAGGCCAAACGATGACCGAATCCGCGTATCTATGAGACCGGGTTGCCAGTGCACTCGCCGGATATCCGCCATCGACGTGGCACCCGGCAGGGTGTCCCAGTCATAGATTCGGTCCATGCGCAGTGTAGGACCGAATTCAGTGTCGACCTCGGTTCCCCCCAGGGACCGAAACTGCAGGCTTGGCCTCGAACCAGCCGCGGCGGTACTCTGGAGAGGATAGAATCGGTCCAGGTGTGTGAGGCGATCGGACGTCACGGCTGGCCGGACAGAATGCGTTGCAGGTAGGATTGCACCAGCGGATGCGTCTCGCGTTGAAGCTGTCTCGAGAGTGGCGACAGGTAGCGGTCTGCGACCTTGCGGTCGATCAGCCCGCGCAGCGACGCGGCGCGCACGCGGTAGTCGGGGTGATCCCAAAGGTCGTGACAGGCCGACCGTGCGTGTTTCCCGGGCATGCGTGAAAGTGCACCGGCTACGAGTGCCAGCGGGCGGTCTTCGAGTTGACGGACGCGATCGGCGGCCGTCTCTCCCGAGTCGAGCGCCACCAGGGCCTCTGCCGCCGCATAACGCACACCGAACCAGACATCGTCCAGGGCCGCGATCAGCGAATCCGCAGCCTCCACAGCTTGCAAACGGCCGAGTCCCACGACGGCGGACTTGCGTACTGATTCGTGTTCGTCGCGAAGCACACCGTAGAGTGACCCGGCGGCCAATGGACCCCCGCACTTGCCGATCGACTCCGAAGCCTTGTCGCGGACCGAGGCGATCGAGTCGGCCAGGAAGGGTATCATGCCCGGCGTCGCCTCTGTATCTCCGATCTTGCCGAGAGCCCAGAGTGTATTGGCCGTATGGTATTCGTCGCCGTCGCCCAATACGTCGAGCAACGGCCTGACAGCCACACTTCCCATCTCCTTGAAGATGTCCGTGATGGTGTGACGCTCGCGCGCGTCTTCGGTGTGGAGGTGGGGGAGAAGATACGGAATCGCCTGCAGACCCATGGCACTCAGACTATCCCTGGACGGCGCCACCATGTCGCGGTGACGCACGGCCCCGTCCGAGGCCTGGATCCAGAGCCGCCGGATCTGTGTCTGCAGCGAATCGTCGGCGGCGTTCGCAGCCCAGCCAAACGGGACCACGCAACAGACGATCCGCATGCGGACGCACGCACGGGCTCTGGCCACACTACGGTTCACGGTCATCCCCTCCGTAGTCGATGCCGATGCCCCATTTGGATGGTATCTGCCACCAGGTGGAGTCCGCGCCCGGTCCGTCGTAACGGTCAACCCCCGCCGCGTCCAGGAACAGTCCAATACTGCCGTAATCACGCCGGGGGTTGCCGTAACCCTGCGTGTTGCGTTTGGACTTCACGTAGTAGCGATCATCACCGGCCGCGTCGTACAGTGCGCCCAGCCCGTTGGCCGAACCGGCTCCCTGCGAAAGGTCATCGGCCGTGTACGTGTCGTTGCCGCCCAGGTCCCAGAGCAGGCCGGGCGCGAGATCATGGCCGCATCCCTGTGATACGCCCTTGCTGAAATAGACGTCGTCACCGGCTTCGTCCACGAGGACCCCGGCCGTCATGTGCGTGGCCGAGCCCTGCGCATACTGGAACGCCAGGTACCGGTCGTTGCCCTGTCCGTCCCAGAGGCCGCCGAGGCCCCACCAGTAGCTGGCGCCCTGTCCGAAGATATCACAATTGTAGTCGTCGTTGCCCGCGCCGTCGAGCAGCAGTCCGACGCCGCCGGAAAGAAACGGGCGGATCCCCATAGCGAAGCCCTGCGAAAGCGACAGGTAGCGATCGGTGTAGCGGAGCACGTCTTTGTACAGTCCGCCCGCCGAATAGTGATCGTTGCCTTCGCCGTCAACCAGCACCCCGACCCCGGCGACGAAGCCGAATCCCTGCGCAAAGAGAGCTCCGCGGTAGATGTCGTTGCCCGACGTATCCACCAGCAGGCCGTAGCCGAAGCCGCCGGCGCCCTGGACAAAGGTGTCCCCTTCGTAGATGTCGTTGCCGGACGCATCGATGAGTACCCCCCAGCCGTACAGGCCGGCGCCGAGGTCGAGACTTCGGGCCCGGTAGACGTCGTGTCCGCCGAGATCGTACAGTATCTGCGTGCCCCAGAAGCCACCGGCCAGCGCGGCGTTGGTGCGGCCCTCGTAGGTGTCGTCGCCGCTCAGATCCAGGATCACGCGGCTGGGGTGCGCCGCGTCGTACTCCAGGGCGTAGTGATCGTTGCCGCCCGGATCGAGGATGAAGGCATAGCGACCGGCGTACCGGTCGTCCCCGCGTGTACCCAGGGCGATCCGCCCGAACGGCGTCTGGAGCACCGTGACGTGGTCGCCGATCGGTAGCCGACTCGTCCAGATCTCCAGTCCCGTTTGCACCACCCCCCCAGCCCAGGCACTCACGGCGCGCGTCAACAGCAGCCCGTCGGTCCAGATGGCCTCCGATGGAATGTCATGGAGATGGCCCACGAGTTCTCGGGCGATCTCCTCTTCGTACTGTTGAACGCTGTCCTGCCATTCCGCCGAACGGAATTCGTCGTCCGAATCTTCCCAGAGCAGCAGCGGTACCTCATCTGTGAGGAACGCGCGCAGCGTGTCCGGCACCCGCAGGCGGGTGGGCGCGTGGGCGGCATCGACATCTGCACCAGTGGCGTTGAGGCGTGCCAGCGTGACCAGGATCGGGTACATGCTCCGCGACCAGGAAACGATGGGGGCGTCCAGGGGAGGTGCGGCCGCGAGCGAGTCGTGAACGCGGCGATCCGCGAATCTCCAGGCGGTCTCCGCTGCCGCAAAGCGACCCCAGTCGGTCTGAACGATTGTCCGTCCCTGGTGCGCCAGCCAGCCGGGCAGGTCCGCAGGGGCGGCCATCGCGCGATCGACCACGGGGAGACGCGCGGCATCGACGCGGACATAGTCGTTGCGAAACGCCAGGTCCGAACGCTCGAGCAGTGCCGCGTCCAGCGCTTTCGTCCAGAGATCACGGTCTACGCCGAGCGGGTCACCGGCGTGCACCGGGGAAATGCCGATAGCGAAGAGAAGCAACGCGGCGCCCACCTGTCGCATGCGGTCAGGGTAGGGAACCCGCTGGATCGCGCGCAACGGGATTGTCACCTTGTTGCAGAATGTGATACTGAGAATGAAACTGGGGCCGCGTCTCACCCACCCGAGCGTGAATCTGCAAGTGAGGGCGCGGCCCCTTTCGAAGGGAACGAACCGTTACAGCAAAGCGGGTTTATATGACGCCCGGCGCGTCGGTCCACAGGAGTGTCAGGGTGGCGACGAACGTCACTGCCGCCGCCATCCAGATCCAGAGCCGGGTATGTCTGTGTTCCTTGTAAATCGTCATCTCACATCATCCGTTCTCGATAGACTTAACGTTCATGGATCACTGAAGCAATACGTGTGCCGATGCCGCCGGCCGGATGCCAGAGTAAGCTATTGTATAACTGCGGGTTAAGGCCTGTCCTGTGACTGAACAGAAACCACCGGAGTCTTCCTCTGCAGCGGATTGCAGTTAGTGAGTCCGCTGACTATTCCCGTCAGCGCCACCGGACGTCTACTTGCGTACTTCGTAAACCGGTGAATGCCCCTGCTGCCACGCTTCGAACGAGATGCGGCCCTGGCGGTCCAGGTAGCGCTTGAGCGCCGCGCCGAGGAAGTTCCACCGATCCGTCATCCAGCGGTAGGCCTCTTCGGAGACCTGTTCGGGATCGAGTCCTTTCTGGACGATGCGCAGCATGGTTCGCGTCAGTGGACCGGGCGATTCCAGCGTCATGTCCACCTCGGTCTCCACGTCGAGTCTGGGACTGCTGTAGGTACTGACCAGCTGTCGCGGCACGGCGACTTTGGCAAACTTGAATCTCTCGCCCTCGCCGGTGGTCAGCTGTCCACCTACCTGCAGATCGACCTGGGCGCCTTTCGTGAACCATCGGTTGAGATGCTCGGCCTGTGTCAGTACGTCAAAGACGCGCTGTCGCTTGGCCTGGAATACAAACGTGAGAACCAGAGTTGGCTTGATGGTCAATTCCCTGCGTCCTTTCGGTACACCCGTCTCGATCCGCGATCGCTACGGCTTGATATAGGCTTCCAGTTCACCCGGCGCGTTCTGCAGCTGATCGAGCGAGTACTCCCAGATGGCCACCCGCGCACCGGTCTCCGTGGCGTTGGCTTCCACCACGTCGGCGGGGAAGTGCACCTCGAAACGGACACCATGTTCCGAGGCTTCCTGTGCCGCCTGCCCCATCGACTGGTTCCATCCGCCCAGAGCCTGCATCTGCGCTTCCATCTGCCTGGCCGCCTCGGGATTCGTCTTCTGCAGCTGAGCCAGGACGTCGTCCATCTGTTTCATGGCCTCCGCCATCTTCTCGGCATCCATTCCGGCCATCGGGTCGCCGGCCATCGGGTCGCCGGCCGATCCCTCCTGCGTGTTTCCGGCATAATCCTGCATGTTCATGTCCGGTGACGAACCGGCCGACGCTCCGGAGCCGCCCATGCCCTTGAAGTCGCGTGCAAAGCGCCAGCGGCCGTCCGGCTGCTCTGCATACGTGAATGAGAACCCGGGGTCGGAGTCCTCGTCATCCTCACCATCTTCGTCGGGACAGGCGTGAACCATGTCGCGGAAGTCGTCCTGAGACGTGAAGGTGAATTCGAGTGTGAAGCCGATCTCCGTGTCCGTCTCCCTGCGCGCGTAACTGATCAGCTCCAGGCCCGAGCCCATGTTCCGCAGCGTGGCCCGGATCTCCTCCTCGGAACAGAGTTCGGTAAAGTCCTCGATGTCGCTGTCCGGAGCACCGCCCATCTGCTCGCTGAAGGCCTTCATCTGCTCGATGAATTCCTTGTCCATGGTAAAGTGCATGCGCACCTCCCCGGACCCGTCCGCGTTGAGCCTGAGGATCTCTTCGTAGTCGATACAACCGGATCCGCAGAATGCGCCGGCAAGCAGAATGAACATCATGCGCTTCATAGAACGGTCCTTCAAAGCGGGTGAGTGAAACCCGGGAAGTCCATCGAAACATCGAACCCAAAACTGATGTACCCGGTGCGGACGGTCAAATCAAGGTTGACGATAATGAAGAAGATCTTGGAGGCGGCATCCGGATTCGAACCGGAGAATAGAGGTTTTGCAGACCTCCGCCTT
>JAUVRN010000320.1 GCA_030597645.1 Candidatus Zixiibacteriota bacterium | reverse complement strand
GCAGGACGCGCCAGGCAAAGCCAAGAATCGGCTCGCGCACCTGCACCACGCCCGCCGGATTGTAACAGATACCGGTTTCGTCGTCGGCGATCGCGGTGAAGGCCGAACCCATCGCCATGCCCCGGGCACCCTGCCCGATACGCGCCGTGGAGCCGATCTGTCCGGCGTCCCCGTCCTGGGCCACCGCCGGCGCACCCGACGCCAGCAAGAACATCAGAATACCTGCGGCTGTTACGCGTAGATGCATGGACATATCCTATGGCAGAATGACCAGTTTGCCCCATTGCGTATCGCCGGGCATCTCCACGCGGAAGAAATAGACACCGGTCGCCACCATCTGGGATTTGTCGTTCCTCGCATTCCACTCCTCGTAGTACTGCCTCGGGTCGGCCGCAGGAACGCCGGACCGGAACTCGCCGTCGAGTACCGTGGCCACCAATTGCATGGCAAAATCGAACACCCGAATGCTGACGTTGCCGCTCTGCGCCGGCTTGTAGTGAATCCGCCGCGGGCTGGCACTGTTGGGCGCATCCGGTACCGGCGACGCGTACACGCGCACTTCGCTGCCACCCGCCAGCTCCGATCCGACGGGAACGAAGCTTCGAGTGATCGTCCACGTCGTATCGGGTTTGCCCAGATCGGTCGTGCGCGCGATGCCGTCTTCCGATCCGACCAGCAGCGTCGAGTCGTCGAGTTGCCGGACGGAGAGGATCTCCGTCCCCGGCTGGAAGGCCGTGTTCTGCGAATCGGCCACGATCGGTATGGCCGTCCACGTGGTCCCTGCGTTGATAGTGTGATACAGCCCGTCGGCGGAAGCCGCCCACACGTTGCGTTTGTAGGAGGCAAAGTTCCAGGTGATGCGCCCCGTGTGCGACACTTCCCACGTACGCCCGTTGTCGATAGAGCGAGAGACGCCGAGAAACTGCGATCCCTCCACGGGACGTGTGGACGCCCAGATGTACTGTGTGTCAGCCAGAGGTGGAATCGTGTCTCGCAGGAGCTGAAGCTCCAGGGCGATCACGAAGTTGCCGCTGATGCTCGAATCGCTACCCGCCTCGAACGTGGTTGTCTGAATCAGGTCCACCGAGTCTCTCGGTATGAAGAGATCGAGATCCCAGTCGAGATTGCCGGGACGCTGGCGGGCCCAGCCGGCGGCACCGCCCAGCCAGATCGTATCGCGAATCGTGACGACAGCGCGAAACGGGGAAAGGAGTTCGGTCGAGTCCGTGCGACCCTGCCGGGTTTCGAAGACGCGCAGCACCGTGTCGGAGACATAGTTGACACCCGCCAGGCTCACCTGCATCAGTCCGCCCTCGGTGGCGGCGAACACCGTGTTGCTGTCGTTTGTGACCAGGGTGCTGTCGAGATAGGCATATGCCCAGGGCAACAGGTCGGCGTGAATCGTCTGCCACGTCTGCCCGGTGTCGTTGGAGTATAGACTGGCGCTGCGAAGTATCGGGTCGCCCGCCGGCGCCTGGGAGGCCGCCCAGAGCAAGAGATCACCGTACTGGTTGTGGAACGCATCGATCCCCCGGATAATCTGTGCACCGGTGGTATCTCCGCTGGTGTCAGAGTACAGCGCCGGTTCCCAGCCCACCACGTCGTCCGACGCATCGAGCGTAACCCGGTAGATGCCGGCATCGGTTCCGGCGTAAATCTGCCGGGGCGGAATGGAATCGAACGCGAGAGAAAACACCTTGTTGACACCGGAGGCAGGATTGGTGTCCAGGGTGTCGAGGTAGACGCGCTGCCATGTGGCCCCCGCATTCACACTGCGCTGCATGCCCGAATCACGTGTGGCTGCCCACAGCGCCTGGTGCGAGTACAGTAGTTCGTACGCCCCGAGGTTCGTGCCGACCAGGGGCGGAGGCGTGACCAGTGACCAGGTATCGGTGGTGGAGTCCCACCTGGACAACCCCAGCCCTATGGTATCCACGCCGCTGGTGGCGAAGGGGCCGAAAATTGCGTGATAAGCCACCAGCGGATTGAGCGGCGAAGCCGACGACTGGTAGAATCCGGCGGCCACTGCGCCGGCGGTCGTGGAGTCGAAATAGGATTTGGTAACGGCGGGCACGGTACGAGAGAGGCGACTGACACCGCCGTCGGTGGCGAGCCAGTCCCACGCCCCCTGCGGATCGGTATGGATGTGCAGCACCGGTGCTCCGGCGAGCTTGACCTTGGCGTCTATGACCAGGAAGCGATTGATGCCGTTGGCAGAGCCGGCATATACCTCGACGGTATCCCCGGCGGCATCCTCCAGTCCGGCCACACACGAAAAGTAGCGATTGGCCAGGTCTGAATAGGACTTGCTTTCGAAATCGACGCGGGATGAGTCGGAGGGATAGACGTTGAACCAGGTGACACCACCATCGGTGGAGCGGATCAGCCCCCCGAAGAAACAGGCGGCCCAGAGCCCGGACGGTTCGCCCGTAAAATCGAACGGAAGCATGCCGAAAATCTGCTGGCTGAAGAAACCGATGCCGGTCGACTGTGCGGGCCGCGACGTGTCCCAGGTCTCGCCGCCGTCATAGCTCAAGTTGAAACCATCTCCCACCGGGAACAGGTCACCGCCGAAATCCTGGTTGTGCGCCATGCCGATCCAGACCGTATCGTCCTGGATATGGAGCGCACTGATGGAACTGGCGCTGAGTCCCTGGTTGGTGGTAAACGCCCTCCAGATCACACCGAAATCAGTCGATTTGGATGCCCCGGTGCCGGTGCCGACCCACACGGTGGGCACACCCATGACCGTATCATACCTGATGTCTACGACCGAATTGCCGGCCAAAAACAGCAGTGTATCGGAGGAGAGAGTAAACCCGAGCGGGCGAGCCCCCGCCGGGCCGGCCGCCAACCCGATAACTAGGGCCAGCAGCAAGGAGCCTGCGATCCTGATGCGCCTCAAGCGATTACCCCTGCAATAAGTGCCTTCACAGCGGAAGACGTACACGGTTCAAATTGGGCGCAACGGGTCGATCGGAACTCCTTTCTATGTATGTACCAGCAAGTTACAGCGAAGTTCCCGATCGTCAAGCGCTATTTCCCGGGCAAATCCGGCTACTCGACGGACAGAAAAGCACACTTGAGATAGCTGGCTTCCGGCATAGCCACCGGTCGCGGATGATCCGGGCCGGCGCCGCCGCGCCAGATGACCTGCACGTCACGACCCGCCCGGCGGGCCGCCTCTCTGATGAGGCGATCGAACTCATCTTCCTGCAGGTGGAATGAGCAGCTTGAAAGGGCCGCCGTGCCCCCCCGCCGGACAACGCCCAGGGCTGCCGTGAATGCCGTCAGCATGCGGCGCCGGCCCTGTCCGAGCGCCTTGCGAGTCGGAATCAGATCAGGCGGGTCAGCCACCACAATGTCGAAACGTCGCTCACTGCGCTGAAGCGATCGCAGATACTTCTCCACGTCCTGCCGCTCGAAACTGCAGCGCGGGGTGAAGCCGCCTCGCCTTGCGCCCTGCTCGGCACCGGCCAGGGCCACCCGCGACGAGTCTACAAAGACTACCTCACGCGCTCCCGCGTGCAGCAGGCCCAGTCCCCAGGCGCCGG
>JAUVRN010000238.1 GCA_030597645.1 Candidatus Zixiibacteriota bacterium | reverse complement strand
GCCATTCGATCAGACATACCTCGTTGTATCCCATGGGGATAATACCGGTCTGAAAGGATCAGCGTCAAGCCCGGCCCCGGCCCACGGTCGCGGGAGCGGGCTGCAGCCAGGGTCAGGGGCGATCGAGCTGGCGTTTGAGTTCCGCCAAACGCTGCTCGAGAATGCTGATCTGGCTGTCGAGCAGGGCAGAATCGGGACCCGCACCGGGACGCCCGGCGGCGACCGACTGCAC
The DNA here is from genome assembly GCA_030597645.1 of Candidatus Zixiibacteriota bacterium. Classification (GTDB taxonomy): domain Bacteria; phylum Zixibacteria; class MSB-5A5; order JAUVRN01; family JAUVRN01; genus JAUVRN01. Next base: position 4,166 of record JAUVRN010000238.1, on the reverse strand, counting down.
AGAGTACGATGGAACCGCGGGGCGCTCCGGGAGGAGTTCGGGCACCCGGCCCAGGCGGACGGTAACCGCGCTGACCTGTTGTTCGCGTACGATGACCAGTGCCACTACCTCGCCGGGGCAGTGTTCGGCCAGTAAACGACGCAGAGTCTGTTCGTGCATGATCGACCGGGCATCGAGTTCGATGATGATGTCACCGGAGCGCAGGCCCGCACTGTAGGCAGGCGAGCCGAAGCTCACGGCTCCGATGAGCACGCCGTGAGACAGGCCGAGCGCCCGGGCAAGATTCGGCTCCACGGTTTCCGGGCGAACACCCAGGAAGGCCCGGTCCACTCCGCCCTCGCTCTTCATTCGGTGCGCGAGAGGCAGGTTACGGCTGGTCGGGATCATCAGGGCCACGCCACCGCCGAAGAAGCCGGTACCGGATCCTCCCTGGCCGGTCAACGCGGCCACGACAATGCCGACCACGTCACCGGACGTATTGATCACCGGGCTGCCCGATGTGCCTGGTGCTACATTGACGCCAATCTGCCACAAACCGTCATCCCGGACTCCGGCGGCTACGCCCCACGATACGGCGCCTTCCACGCCATAGGCATTGCCGAGCACAAAGAGAAGCTGTCCCGGCATGAGCAGGGAGTCCCTGGCAAAGGGCGCCGGGGGCGCGGTCAGTGCCGGTGCATGAAAGACCGCCGTCTGAAGATCGGCATTGTAGGCCACCATTTCCGCCGGCACCGGCACTTCGCCGCGGGTCTGCACGGAATAGGAGACGCCCGAAGCGATCACGGAGGGCGTAGTGAGAATCCACCCCGAGTCGAATACGACACCGGTGCCGATGAACACTTCACGCAGCTCGCCCTGCGTGGACTGGAGGCGTATCGCGCGCACCGTGACCACGGAGCCGGATCGGTCCGCCGTCAGCTTCTGAATCTCAGTTTCGAGGCGCGAGAGCAGGCCGGTCGCCCGGGACTCGTTCGGAGCAGCTCCCAGGATGGTCCACCGCGCCATCACCATCGGGATCATGGTCAGACGGTGCCGTGTTATCACGGAAGGCTCCAGGAAATGTGTGGAATCAGTAGATGCGCTCGCGCGTCCCTGCCTGGTCTACGACAGGCAGCACGTAACGCGTCTGCTCGCGGGGTTGCATGATCCAGGCAGGCGGACGCGATGACGTGACCATGGCACCGAAGGGATCGGTCACGTGCTGCAGCGAAGTGGACGGAGCAGGAAAACGGAACAGCAGTGTGGGGCGCGTGCCGTGTCCGGACTGGAGGGCACGATTTGCGTAGCGTGGGCGCAGTGACACCGGGGTCACCGCCTGCCCGGCAGGGCCCGTATGGTGCTCGTCCAGGGTCACTCCCGTGGCTTCGACCTGCGTCCGCTGATAGGTCTGGAGGCCGGCGGGCTCTTCGGTGGTCGGGCGCGACAGAACGAATCCGATGGCTGCGGCAGTCGCGAAGACGGCCGGCGCGAGCACCAGCCCCCAGCGTCTGCGCGGTCGCTCCACGACCGGCTGTGGCCATGCGGCCTTCGCCTCACGCACGCGGATTTCGGCGAACAATCGCTCGTTGAAGTCCTCCCGTGGGTTCAGGTCCTTCAACTGCTCCTTGGCGGAGAACAGTTCACGATAGTAGAACGCCTCGTGTCGGCAGACACGACAGTCCTTGAGATGATAGGAGAGCGACGTGCGCGACTCCTCATCGAGCGGGGCGTCAAAGGATGCTACTAGGAAGTAGCGGGCTTTTCGACAGTCCATAATAGCGTTCTACTTTTGGCTTCAATTCGTTCTTGAGCAGGTTGCGGGCGCGATTGACGCGCGACTTCACGGTGCCCACGGGCACGCGCAGCACTTCGCCGATCTCTTCGTACGACAGTTGCTGCAGATCGCGCAGCACAAACGCCTCGCGATACCGCTGCGGCAGCTTGGCTACGGCGCGCTCGATCAGCACGCCCATGCCGCCGCTGTGTTCGGCCGCCGGGTCTTCTATGTCAATGGGATTGTTCTCGCGATCGAACATGGCGAGGAACCGCACTCTCTTGCGCTTGCGGAGCTCGTTCTTGCCGAGCTTCATGGCAATGGTGTACACCCACGTGGAAAAGCAATACCGGTTGTCGAAGCTGCGGCGGTGCTCCCACACCCTCACGTACGTCTCCTGAAGGAGATCCTCGGCCTCCTCCGCGGTCCCGACCATCCTCACGAGCATGGTGAACAGCTTGCCTTTGTAAAGGTCCACCAACTCGTTAAAGGCATCGAGGTCGTTGTCCGCCACCCTGGCCATCAGGGCGTGATCGCGTGCCTTCTTGTTCGCCATGGTAATCGTGTCCTTCTCGGCCCTTCCTGATACTGATACACCCATACCGCTCACCGGGTTCCGGCACCAGCCCGCTGTGAGCCGCGATCCTGACAGATCGCAATAAGGCTGCCAACCGGTCAAATTCGCGCTGAATCAGGGGGAGACGCTGTGCCCCACGGATAATCAGACGTGGGGGGAGGCCGATTTGTTCCCGGCGACTGCGGCAGGTTCTGATGGACCGTCAGCCCAAGGATCTAACCCATTGGCCGGGCGAGATTTACGAATCGACTCGTCAAGCTTCGGATTGAGGCGCACCACGGCCCAGCACAGGACTATGACCGACACGCTGATTGTTATGACGGAAAAGTCGTTCATCGTTCGAAGCCTCCACCTCAGTTTATCGGCTCGGACGCCCGGTGCATTACCCGCAATGACGCCTCATCGTTCATCTCCCCACGGTTTCTGTGCGGTGGCCTGCCCGGGCAGCCCGTGTCTTCGCCCCTCGCCGCGCACCACGATGCCTGGGCGAATACTGCAGCCCACCTCTGGGAAACGACACTGGAAATGCCGATACAAGCTGTGTGGAGGCTTCAGGCAGTCTCCGGTAGTCGCAGTCCGTCCATTGAGGATAACGTTATGACACTGAAGCAGATGCTCACGGAGATGCAGGCCCGAAAGGCCTCTGATCTGCACCTTCGCGTCGGAATCCGGCCTCACCTCCGCATCGACGGCGGATTGGTGCCCATCGAGGGGCCGGTGATGACGCCGGAGGAAATGGACGCCATCCTCAACCAGATTCTGACGGAGAAGCAGAAGGAACGGTTCCTGCGCAGGCAGGAGCTGGACCTTGCTCTGTCGGTGGCCAAGATGGGGCGTTTCCGAATCAACATCTACCGTCAGCGCGGTACAGTGGCCATGGCCATGCGTGCGGTAAACACCATGGTGCCCAGCTTCGACGATCTGCATCTGCCGGAGGTGATACAGAACCTGGCCGATCTCAGACGGGGTCTGGTGCTCATTACCGGTACGACCGGTTCAGGCAAGTCGACATCCCTGGCCGCCATCATCGAGCACATCAACTCCACGCGCTCCGACAACATTCTCACCGTGGAAGACCCCATCGAGTACATCTACCGCGACGAGAAATCAATCATCACCCAGCGCGAAGTGGGCGGCGACACGGAGTCGTTCTCTTCGGCGCTGCGCCACGCCTTTCGTCAGGACCCCGACACGATCCTGATCGGCGAGATTCGGGATCTGGAAACCATGTCGATCGCGCTGACCGCGGCGGACACCGGTCACTACGTGCTGACGACGCTCCACACGATGAACGCGGTGGAAACCATCTCGCGGATCATATCGTTCTTCCCCCCGCACCAGCATCAGCAGGTGCGCCTGGTGCTGGCCGGTACGCTTCAGGCCATCGTATCCCAGAGGCTGTTGCCGCGGACCGACGGCCCGGGCCGCGCGCCGGCGGTAGAGGTCCTGATCAACACCGCCGCCGTCCGCGAGTGCATCATCGATCCCGGCAAGCAGGGGGGGATCATGGATCTGATCGAATCGGGTACTGTACAGTACGGCATGCAGACGTTTGATCAGTCGATTATGAAGCTGTACCGGGAAGGCGCGATCGACTACGAGACGGCGATGGAAAACACGTCCAATCCCGACGATTTCGACCTGCGCATCAAGGGCATCACCGGCGCGTCCGATCGGGGCTGGGAAAACCCGTCGAGTTCGTCGAAGACCAAGCAGAGATTTGCCTGATCGTCCGGGCCCACGTCACCGGCGCACGGCCCGCACGTCCACCGATCCCCTCCCGCTTTGACCGCGGATATTCACCTGCATCTCCGCGTCTTCGTAATTGTCCGTCTC
>JAUVRN010000205.1 GCA_030597645.1 Candidatus Zixiibacteriota bacterium | reverse complement strand
GCACGATGAAAGATCGGCGCCCGTAGAGGCCACGGTCAGCGCCGTCAGCACCGAGGGCGGCGTCACGCCGTGATCCACCGACGATACCAGCATGGCGTCTATCAGTTTGCCTGTGGCCGCGTCGGGCAATTCGCCCCGGAGCGCCAGATACACCGCTTCGGCGTAGGAGATTCGCCCCATCAGCTGATCGATGGGATAGCCGCGCAATTGAACACTGTTGGGCTCGATGCGGGTAATCGCGCTGGCCCAGGTTGAGTCACTCATGTCCTATACTACTTTCGCTAAGGTATCTCGGGTTACAGATGGAATGTCTCCAAACTTGTCCACGACGGTGGCGCCCACCTCGCGCAGGCGTCTGACTTTGCCTTCGTGCGTACCGCGGTTGCCCTCGACGATAGCGCCCGCGTGCGAGAAGCGCGTGCCTTCCTTGGCCGCTTTGCCACCGATGTACGCCACGAGTGGTTTGGTGAACCGGCCCTGCTCGATGAGGTCAGCCACCGTCTCTTCCTGGGAGGTCCCGATCTCCCCGAACATCACCACCATCTTCGTGTCCGGATCGTTCTCGAACTCGAGCATGATCTCCGGATGCGGCATGCCGACGACCGCGTCGCCGCCCACGTGTACCATAGTCGAAAGGCCCACGCCTGCCCGGGAAATGTAGTAAGCGATGCTGGAGGTGATACCGCCCGAACGGGAGGAGACGCCGACCGGCCCCTGCTTGAACCACTTGCGGGCGCTTTCGGCCCGACCGCCCATCATCCCCAGGACACCCCGCCCCGGGGACAGCAGGCCCAGTGTATTGGGTCCGATGAACCGTGCGCCCCTGCGCTCGGCCTCGCCGGCTATGGTCAATACGTCGTAGATCGGTACACGGTCGGGTACGATGACCAACAGCTTGACGCCGGCATACAGCGCTTCGAGTGCAGCGTCTTTCACCAGCGGCGCCGGCACGAAAATGGTGGAAATGTCGATGCCGCCCTGGGCCTCGACGGCCTCGGCGACGGAATCGTACACCGGTACGCCCAGCACGTTCCGGCCGCCCTTGCCCGGCGTGCACCCGGCCACCACCTGCGTCCCGTACTCCTGCATGAGTTCCGTGCGCGCCATCCCCTCGCGACCGGTGATGCCCTGTACGAGAACTCGCTTCGTTTCGTCGATCAGGATAGCCATCAGCTCTCGAGTCCTTCAATGGGCAGATCGATGTATCCGCCGCGGTTGCCGTGGAACCAGCACTCGACCTCGCAGGCCAGGCACTCCGTGCACTTGCCTTTCTGGGCCTCGGCTTTCGTGATGGCGAGCACGGGCAGGCCATCGTCGTTTTCTTTGAGAATCTGCGGCACGCACTCGGTGATACAGACTTTGTGGTCACACTGCGCGCACAGATCGTGGTCGAACTGGATCCAGCCGGTAGGTGATTCGAATCTGTAGGGTCTCTTCGCCTCTCCGTTCGTCCACCCGACCTGGCCCGGCCCGGGCTTGCCGGCGCCTGCGACGAGCGTCTCCAGCCGATCCGCGCAGAAGTCGGGCGTGTCATCCTTGCCGTAGCCTTCCACCACAACGGCCAGGTCCCGGCAGTAGTCGGTGATGATCTGGATCGCCTTTTCCTCGGAATTGCCGCCGAGGCGAATGACACCGGGGACGGACAGCGGGACCTCGCGAAATGCTTTGACCAGTCCGCGCGCAGAGTGAAACTGCTCCTGCGACGCCACACCGCATCCCGATGCGAAATACCCGACGAGATTCGATTGAGAGAGAATGATCCGCGCGGCGCGATACACTTTGGATGCCGGGGGATTGCCGGAGGTGTCGGTAAAGTTGGCCACCTTGAATCCGTGCTGCAACAGCGCGTCCATCGACATCATGGACCCACCGCCGCCGGCTCCGTGAAAGCCGACATAGCGGTCGTCGGGTGCAAAACCCTCTTCCATCTGTATGAAGTAGAACGTACCGCGGTAATCGTCCTTTTCCACACTGTAGGCGATACGATCGAGCTGCGTGGGCGGGCGATCCAGCTCGCGCGCGATCTCGATGCCGAGATCTGGATGCCGGAATACCGCGTAGTCGTCGACGGTGACGCGACAGTCGGCGGCGACTACGCGGCCATCCTCAGTAATGACCAGCGGGTTGATCTCCGCCGAGCGCGCTTCGCAGTGTCTTGCCGTCTGGTACAGCTTCACGAGTGCATCGGCGACCTTGTTGAGATACCTGCGATCGAGCCCGGCCGCGCGCGCCAGGTCACGGGCCTGAAACGGAAGGAGTCCCGTGGTAAGATCGACGGTGACCTTCGCCACCGATTCCGGATGCTCCGCGGCGATCTCCTCGATGCCGCTGCCGCCACGCGAAGAGAATATCACGACCGGGGCGCGCGCCGAATCGTCGATGATCACACCGGCGTACAGTTCGTGGGCGATGGACAGCTTTTCTTCGACCAGCAGCCGGTCGATCGTAAACTGGCCTACCTTGCGACCCAGCAACTCCGATGCGACCTGCCGGGCCTCCTCCTCCGACGCCACGAGGCGGATGCCACCCCAGGCGGCGCGCTTGGTGCTCCACACCTGGGCCTTGACCACCGCGTCGCCGCCCAGATCCCTGACGGTGCGCTGCACATCATCCTCGCTGGCGCACACACCTCCGCGTGGAACAGCTATCTTATTGTCTGATAAGAGCTTCTTACCCTGGAACTCGAACAGCCGAGCCAACTGAATCTCCCTTCGCCGACGCCCCCGTCTTCACTTCCGAGCGCCCAATTAAGGAACGCCCCACCGCATCAGCAAGCGCAATCGGACCATTCTGCGCCTTGCCCGGGTTGGTCTGACAACCGCTATCTGTAGGAGTTTGGCGAGGAACCGCCGGTCCGTTTCTACGTGTAACTTAAGATCGGTGCGATCCTGCACCCGCAGCATCCCCGCACGATATCGAAAGGAGTTTGGATGAAACGCGCAATGTGTCTGGCGCTCGTAGTGGCGGCCTCGTATGCCGGCCCGGCCGCAGCGCAAAAATACGGCATTTCGTCGACCTTCCTCGACAACGGTCTCGAAGTGATCGTGATTGAGAATCCGGCGGTGCCTCTGGCGACGATCGAAATCACCGCCAAGAACGGGGCCTACACGGAACCGCCCGAATACGACGGCCTCTCCCACCTGTACGAACACATGTTCTTCAAAGCCAACAGGAACATTCCCAGCCAGGAAGCCTACATGGAGCGCCAGCGGGAGCTGGGTATGGTTTGGAACGGCACGACGTCCGAAGAGCGGGTAAATTACTTTTTCACGCTCCATAGGGACGACCTGTATGACGGCATGGTGTTCATGCGTGACGCCATACGTTATCCGCTGTTCCTGCAAGAAGAACTGGTGAGGGAGCGTCCCGTGGTAACGGCCGAATTCGATCGTGCGGAGGCATCGCCCTTTTTCCACTGGGGCCGGGCCGTGAGCCAACTTTCGTTTTCCAGGTACTGGAGCCACAAGAACGTGATCGGAGATCGCGAGGTCATCCTGACGGCCACGCCGGAGAAGATGCGGATCATTCAGAACCGCTATTACGTCCCCAACAATTCCGCACTGATCGTGGCGGGCGACGTTCGCCCCGATGATGTCCGGGCGATGGTCGAGGAGCTGTTCGGTGATTGGCCGCGTGCCGCAGATCCCTTCGAGAAGTATCCGCCGCCGGATCACCCGCCGCTCGACTCCAGCATGGAGGTGACGGTCATCCAGCCGGTGAACGCGGTGTTCATCATGAAGCAGTGGCACGGTCCGAGCCTGCGCGACGACATCAGGGGCACATTCGCGGCCGACGTGTTTTCGTTTGTCATTGGGCAGCCCAATTCCCGCTTCCAGAAAATGCTGGTGGACTCCGGCCTGGTCGACGGGGTCGGTCTCGGGTATCAGACCCTCGTGTACACCGGACCGATCACGCTCCAGGCGCGCTCAGACCGGGACCGCTACGAGCGTGCCGTCGCAGCCATCGCCGGCGAAATCGAGCACTTCACCGATGCCGACTACTACACCGACGAGCAGCTCGAGTATGCCAAGAACCAGCTCGAAATCGGCGAAATCTACGGACGGGAGGAGCCCACCAACTTTGCCCACACCATATCGTACTGGTGGACCACCGGCGGACTGGATTACTACCTCAACTACATAGACAACCTGCGCGCCGTGTCGCGCGAAGACATCACGGACTACGTTAAGCGCTACATCCAGGGGCGCCACAACGTGACCGGTGTCCTGACATCCCAGGAAGACGCTGAGGCCCTCGGCCTGGCAGGAGGCATGTAGATGAAACGCGCCATCTTACTTGCAACGATACTCGTGCTCGCCGGGGCGGGGACGGCACAGTCGGCCACACAGGAGTTTGACGTGGCCGGTATCCCGGTCATTCTCAAGAGCAACGCCGAAATACCGGTGGTGACGGCGACGTTCGTACTGGATGGCGGCCTGCCGTACTACGGGATCGATCAGGCGGGCCTGGAGCCCGTGCTGCTAATGTCGGCGAAGAAGGGCACGAAGAAGTATCCCAAGGACCAGATGCAGGCGATCCTCGCCAGGACGGGAGCCCGGCTCGACAACGCGTCGCTGCCCGACATGTCGTACCTGTCGCTTACGTGTCTGCGCCGTGACCTCGATGAAACCTGGGACGTCTTTGCCAGCGTCATCACGCGCCCCGAACTCGACCCGGATGAGGTCGCGCTGGTGCGTGAGCGGCAGATCAACAACGTCCGCCAGCAGAAGGACGATCCCGATTCGTATCTGAGCCGACTGGCCGACGAACTTCACTTTGCAGG
>JAUVRN010000120.1 GCA_030597645.1 Candidatus Zixiibacteriota bacterium | reverse complement strand
TCGTTTGCGCCTGGTTGACGATGCCGATCATCACGCCGTGACCGTGACCGGCCACGTTGACCCATCCCAGCTGCACGCCCTTCGCCGTTCCCTTGACGATATTGACACCGTTAAGCTGTACACCGGTGAAACTGCCGCCTGCCTGGCCGACGAGTCCCCACTGTACACCTTCCACCGAACCGGTAGTGATGTTGATCAGGCCGATATCGATGCCCTTGAGTGCCGCATTCTTGCCGTAGATCAGGCTGAATCGGAAACCCTTGATGCCCTTGGTCTCGTTGACGATTTGCACTGGCGTGAACAGACCCAGGCTGATCGGTTTGTATTCTGTGCCGGCATCGTCCTGGGCCAGCGCAGGGTTTGCCTGTCCACACAGTGGCAGAGCACACGCCAAGCCGATGATCAGAGTTATTGATCTGAATCCGAGACATGGCTTCACTGGAGGATCCTTTTCATGTGTGTTAGTGAGTCCTCTTGGTTCCTCAGTCTGCGTATGATGCTATTCATGGGCCGGTTGCAGGTCAATGTCCAATCATCCGCCATGTCCATGGGCCTCAGATATCAACACCGATACCAATCGATGTGCGGTAGTCGTTCTTTTTCGGCACGTTGCCTCCCGCATCTTCCCTGGGGTCCGATACGTGGTCCCACGTGACGGACCAGTCCAGGTCGAGAAGATCGCCCCAGACGTCCACCGAGATCATTCCGAAGGCATGGTGAAACGTGTTCGACGCACTGGAGATGCCGATCTGGGAATTGTAGTTGAACGTGAACTCGATGTCGGGTGTGATGTCCCATTCCAAATCTGTATTGGGAATGACGGCACCGCTCTTCTCCTGGATGTCCTCACCAGGTTGAACCGAGACGTAATTCGTAACCAGGTAACCGCCGCCCAGGCCGACACTCCAGTCGAGCTTGCCCCCGCGGAAGAACGAGTAGCCCACACCGGCCATCAGCGTATAACGCGATTCGATGGTTTGGAATCGATCCGCGAAGAAGTTGAAAGCGGCCGGTGGCACGAAAAAGCCCGCGGTGATCAGTGCGTCAAACGTGAGCATCAGGTTGTGGTTGTTGATATTCTCCGTACCCGAGACCTCACCGAAGTTGCCCGTGTAGTTTAGATTGAGCCGGAGCTTGGGTGACTGACGGCGGATGTTTATGAGGGTGTTGACATCGGCCTGATCCGTGTTTCCGCTGCGCGCCACCAGCCCGAAGCTGGCTTTGGCCGACCAGAAGTCCCACTCCTTCTGGCCGCCTTCCAGGATCATCAGCAACTTGTCGCGGGGAAACTCCTGCACCTGGTTGCCCACCTTGATGGCTACCACACCTTCGCGCATGGTCGCGGTACCCGTGAAGGTACCGAGGTCCTCGAACCGGTAGGTGAGTATCCGGGCGGATCTCAGTTCGGCCACGTCATCCCAGTCGAGGTCCAGGTCATCCAGCTCCTCGCTGTCGAAGTCCAGATCCTTGTCCTGGAGACCCTTGAGGTCGCCCATCAGCCACTCGCCGGACGTGAGGCGAATCCAGTCGCGCTCCTTGGCCGACGGTTCCGGCGGCTGCCAGACCGGTTTGGGCGTGGTCTGTGCAGAGGCGACTCCCGCCGATGCGACAAGTATGGCGGTTAACAAGATTCGAATGCTTGCGTGAAGTAGATGTCTCGGGGCCACGACTCAGGCTCCTTGTTCGCGGCTGGTGGTATTTGGTTGTTGAGATGTCGATGGCCGATCGGCCAGGCGTTCCTCGTACAGATGAACGTCCCGCTGCGGGAAGGGAATGGATATGCCTTCCTCGTCGAAGCGCATCTTCACCGCCCGTGTGACGTCCCAGTAGCACGGCCAGTAGTCGTCGGTTTTCGCCCAGGGGCGGACCACGAAGTCGACCGAAGAGTCACCCAGCGTGTGGAGATGCACCTGGGGCTCGGGTTGGTCGACGGCCAGGGGACAATTCTTCAGGATGTCCATCAGCACCTTCTCTGCGTGCGGGATGTCGTCGCTGTAGGAGATCCCAAACACCATGTCGACGCGGCGGACATCCTGATCCGTCACGTTCTTGATCACGTCACCCCAGATCCTGGTGTTGGGGGTGACCAGGCTCTGGTTGTCCAGCGTCAGTACCGTGGTGGATACCAGGCTCATCTGGCTGACCTTGCCGAAGGCACCCGCGACGTCCACCAGATCACCCACGTCATAGGGTCGGTACAGCAGGATCATCAGTCCGGAGGCAAAGTTGGACAACGTATCCTGTAGAGCGAAACCGATGATGAAACCGACCACGCCGATGCCGGCAAGCAGCGGTCCCAGGCTGATGCCCAGCTGCGAGAGTGCGATCAGAAGACCTGTCACCATCACGAGGTTGGCGGTGAGGTTGACGATCATCCTCTTAAGCAATTCTGAGATGTTCAGTTTGGATGAACTCAGACTCTTTTCCACGGCCCGGCGAACTACACGCGAAGCCACGATGAAGGCCAGCAATATGCCCAGGAATAGCAGCACTCTGACGGCGAACGTGGGACCGTTGTCGGCCAGCCACTCCGTGGTGCTCTCCCAGGCGCGCCCAAGCAGACCCACGGCAACGCCCTCATCGAGAATCGTCGAACTATAGTCGCGAGTAGCGCCGAGCAACTGGGTGCGATAGTCTGCGGTCCGCGACTCGTACGCGTCCATCAGATCCAGCACTGTTTCCAGGCTGGTTACGTTGAGATTGCGACTCTTTTCCGCTGCCACAATCAGCACCTTGAGTTCTACATCGTCGGGCGTTTCGCCCAAACGTGCCTCCAGATCGTCCATCCGCGCTAGTGCCAGGTCGAGACGACCGGAGAGCTCGTCCGCTCTGTCGGTCAGGCGGTACACCAGCGAAGTGCGTGCATCCAGTGTATCGAGACCGAGCCGTCGCATGTCCTCGATGTGTTGCTGGCTGTACTCGTAGAGCTGGTTGAGAATGTCCGTGATATCCCCGATCCGGTCCTCCAGCGCGAGGCGCAGGCCTATGTCGACAGTAGACCTGCGCGAGCGCGCCGCATCGATCTCCTGCCGGATTCGATCTGTGCGGTACCACAGCAGTGGGGTGATGGTTTCAAACATCTCGGCCACCGCGACGCGGAGTTCTTCCTGCGGATCTTGCTGCTCGAGGTCCAGCAACACATCGACCATCTCGTGAAGGATTTCCCCGGCCTGGACTTGTCTGTTGTGCAGCTGGCGGCGGAGTACCAGGCTGTCTTCTGCAGAGGCCGTCTCAAGCCTGGCGCGGTAACGATCGATGGCGGCCGCCATTTCGCGAATACGTATGAGATGCCCGGCCGCTTTTTCGTGCAGCTGCTCCGGGTTGAGCTCGGCCATGATGGCCGGATCACCCGTGGTATCGGTCGGCTGTTGTCCGAGCGACGGAGACACACTTGCAGCGAGAAGTAACAGGGAGAGTAATGTGATTCGAAGTGGATGGTTTCGGGTGGTCATAAACGGTTCTCCGGGGGTCGAGAGTCGTGCTTGAGCGCAAGATCAGCGAGCGATAGGGAAAATGTTCGAGGATTCTGAAAACTCGAAGCCCCAAGTAGGCCGTAAGCCGCATAGCCGGGCAAGTCATTCGGATCCCGTGTCGAGGCGCCACAAGATCGCCCCGATGAGCAAATGCTGATGGGGGACCAGGTCATTGGCCGGGCCGCCATAATAGCCGCCATCCGGGCCTGTCGAGCGGTCGTACCGGTACTCGAGACGCACCGAGAGTTGATTGCTGGCGATCGGGACATTCCGGTACTCCAGGGTGGTGGTGACCGCACCCAGGGTCTGCTGCGCGCCGGTCATGAGGCCGTCGTCGTCGACGAAGAACTCGGGCCTCACCACCGCACGCCAGTGATCATGTCCGCGCCATTGTACCCAGGCGGCACCCCAGGCCCACCCGTGTCTGGGCGTGCCCGGGAGCGTGGCCTGCTGCTCCGTTCCGAATCCGACGTCGGCGGCCAGCATGAAGTCGCCCGTCTGCCATTCGGCGATCATTTCGCCAACGAACCGCCAGTACTCGAGCGCTGTCTGCGCCTGTTCGGGTCCGTAGTAGACGTTGCCCTTGAGTTCCAGGCGCTCGCTACTCTGCCAGTCCAGTTGCAGGCCGTAGCTGGGTACGTTGTTGGGGGAGGCGAGGTAGTCGTAGCCGTTGACCACGAACAGTGCACCTGACAGCGACGCGTCTTGAGGATACGCCGCGATCAGACCCCAGTGAAAGTACGGCGTGAAGTCGGCCCAGTAGGTCCTGGTGTACGTCGGATTGTCGAGCGCCCAGAAACTTTCGTAGCCGAGATGACCCGGAATGAGGCCCCCCGTGACCAAAAGACCGGACTCCCCACCGAACAGGTACGACGCGTTGGTGTAGTAGAGATGCTTGAGCGTCTCCGCGGACTCGCCGGCCGCATCTGAAACCAGACCGTCGACATCACGCCCAGTCTGCAGTCCCGCCAGGAATCCCCAGCGTGACGAAACGGAAGCGTCCTTATAGGCAAAGACCGTGGCATTATTGACGCTCAGCTGATCGAGCACCGCCGACGTCGACTTACTGCGCCACGTGCCATTGGCCGGCTGATGGTTGCTCCAGAGATAGGACACGTCGAGGTATGCCCCTCCTGCGAGCTTCGCCGGCGCGTCATCACCGCCTCGAAGCAGGCTCGGGCAGGCGGCCTGCCATGCCACCATGCCCGCGAGCACCAGATACCGCAGCACGTGCTTGCCAACCCGATCAGAACTCACGGCCGTGTGCTACACGTACTCTGTCTTAAGCCGTTTGCGCACTGTCGACCAGCCACGCCTGGAACAGCTTGTATCCCACCGCCAGCACCACAGCGCCGACGAACAGCCCGATGATGCCGGAGAGGATCATGCCGCCGATAGCTCCCAGCAGGATGACGAGCATGGGCACATCCAATCCACGCCCCAGCAACATCGGTTTCAGAAACGTATCACTGCCGCTGATCACGATCGCCCAGATGAGGAAGCTCACGGCTACCGTGGTACTGGACGATGAAAAGACGTAAACCGCAACCGGACCCAGGACCAGGATGGGGGGCAGTTGAATGATGGCCAGCACCAGCACCATCAGTGCCCACAGTCCTGCGGCGGGCACACCCACCAGCATGAGTCCTAAGCCGGAGGCCAACGCCTGTATCATGGCGACTCCCAGGACGCCCTGAACGACGCTTCTGATCGTGGCACCCGCCAGATCGGTCAGCGCCTCGCCCTGGTCACCGACCAGCCTCGTGAACACGGTCTGCGCAGCGCGCTTGCCGGCGTCTGCGGTGGCCAGAAACGCCCCGGCGATAATGAGCGAGATGATAGACTGCAGTACACCGCCGCCGATACCCGCTGCGGCAGAGATGAGCTTGGCCGTGGCGTCCTTGAGCTGTGGCTCCACCTGCTTGATGGCTGCGTCTATATTCGTCGATGCCAGGTTCCAGAGCTTGTACGTGGGGGTACCCACCACGGGCCAGTCTGCCACTTCGGGTGGAGGGGCCGGGATCTCCAGAGTCCCCTCGTCCAGGCCGGTCGTGATGGTCTTGATGCCGTCGATCGCCGATCCGGCGAGCATCACGCTGGGGACGATCAGAAGCGTCAGCGCGATGAGCGTGATCAGGGTCGCGGCGAGCTTGTCTTTGTCCCGCATCATGTGCTTGATTCGGCGAAAGATCGGATATATGCCTATGGCGATAATGACGCCCCACAGCACGGGCACGAAGAACGGCTTGATGATCATAAAACACCACATCACCATGATGAACAGCAGGGCGATGCGGATGGCGGCCTCGGTAGCTCTCCGGGCAAATGTTTGATCCTCGGCCGTGAGGTTTGACGGGTTGTTCATGCGTTGGTCCTCCCAGGGGGACAGTGTATGGATTCAGGTATTCTCTTCAGGCGCGCGTTTCACGGCGCTTCACTGGCATCCGGAGCAGAGACCTCAAAGAGTGCCGCGGTGTCCTGCGCCGGCACCCAGCCTCCGCCCAGAGCCTGGTACAATCGAACAGTCGACGTGAGCTGCAATTGCAGTGCCTCGGACGACTTGAGCTGTGATGAAAAGAGCGATCGCTGCAGGTCGAGCACTTCCAGGTAGCTGGTATTGCCGCCCTCGTAGCGCACCCAGGCCAAGCGGGCCGCGCCCGCGGCGGCAGCCAGCTGCCGCCGGCGGGCCGCCAGTTCCGCTTCGTACGTCTGCACGGCGACCATCGCATCCTCTACCTCCCGCAGGGCGGTAAGGATAGTCTGCTCGTATTGATTCAGGAGTTGCTCGGTACGCGCTATCTCGACATCCACACGACGCTGATTCTCACCGGCATTGAAGAGGGGTCCGAAAATCTGCGCACCCAATCCGAAGAAGCCGGTAGACGTATTGGCGAACTGCGCACCCAGGTCGGCGCTCAAGGTGAATTGCGGAAACTTCAGAGCTTCGGCCACGCCGATGCG
>JAUVRN010000044.1 GCA_030597645.1 Candidatus Zixiibacteriota bacterium | reverse complement strand
GATCCGCAGCTCATGGTGTCGTTCCGCGGCAGATCATACAGCCAGTAGAGATTGAGCGAATCGCCGCACTGGTTGGTGCGGGTCAAGCACAGTTCTGCTGGCAGGTTCACGTTCGGGACTACCAGGTTCAGCTGATTCATCACTCGCTCAGAAGCGAGTTCTGCTGCAGCTGCCTGATCAATATTGCCCGTGCGCTGATTGAAGGAACGGGCGTCCGTGGCAACAGATGGCTTATCATCCGCCGCAACGGCCGTTCCCACCATCGCACTGACCGCAAAGCAGCACAGCACAAAGATGAATACTCGTTTGGTACAGAACATTGGTTCCTCCTAAAAATGGATGCCCTTTAACAGACAACAAATTGAGGACCTACAACCGGGCTCGATGTCGGGTTAGCGGGGACATCAGGTACAATGTGTTCGCTATCGTGCTCGAGTTCGGTTGCTTTCAGGGCAAGCGCCCAATAATCAGATTCCGACATAATGTCGGAACCGTGTGCAGGCAGGCCATCACCTCCTTTGCAGATTCTAACCGTTATTCGGTTGTCGTTTTTGGTTTGCAAGTCTTCAAATGCCAATTGTTTACCCTATGGTTCCCTAGTGCCTAGATCGGGCTGAAGCGTCGGGTCCTTTACATGCCGCGATAAAGGAATAATGGTGAGATGGATTCTGTTATGTAAAGGAACGTTCGCTTCAGGTTCTATCTGGCTAACCGCCTTTCTGGCTCCGGCCACAATCGCCTGCAGCTTCTAAGTCCTGCGCACTCGCAGGCGCTGAGGTTGTTGCCGGATACCGGCTCGAGAACAGTCGGTCTTGTGGTACGTCTAGCTGTACTGTTTAACTGCCAACCCCGGGGAACAGCTCACTCGAGAACCAGGGATGGACATAATATCAACCCGTTGAACAACAAACGCGATATGTACGACCTTAGTCTTGGCCACTATTCTGTTTTTTGTCAAGTATTTTCGAGCTTCTAAATATCTTGTCCAAATATCAGGGACTTCAGTGGACATTTGCGGCCATGTGCTGTGAACCGCGGGCGATACAAAATCCAACGTCAAATGTACCCCGGGACCGCCTATTGTCAAGGGGATGCTTGGAGTCTGCGGGGGGATGGAGGGCGATCCTTGATGGGCTCCCGAGGGTCCCGACCGGGATAGATCGACGCTCCGGGTGGTCGGTCGGAAACTGGCCAATCGGGCCGCCGGAGTCGTTTCTGCAAAGGGCTGCATACGGCTGAACAGACACCCGTACAGCCGGTTCCGGCTCCGGGTCAGGCAGTGCCGGGATGTGGCACCAGGAGGCGGGGTCCTGCGCGGACCGCTGCTACACACGCCCTGGACAGCCTTGACAGCCTGGACAGGGAATGAGTTTCCCGGGTTCCGGGCCCGCCACGGGCGCGGTGAGAGTCTATAAGCCCTTGACAGTACTTGCCTCGCGAAGTTTACTTGAATGTTTCTGACGTGGGGTATTTGGTCCCGTAACATGGGCAATCCGGGGTGTTTTGGGGAGGCGAAATGTCGAAAACTAGCCGTCTGACCATAGCCAGTCTCATCATTGCAGGCGGGTGGATCCAAGCGGCGGGTGCCGCCGAGGAGGCGCAGGGGGGGCTCGAGAGGCGCCTGGAGGTGCTCAGGCAGCGCTTCGAGAGCCGTACGCAGCATTCCCAGCGAGCGCGGCAGATCCGGAGTATTGCCAGTGGGCCGCAGTCGTCACTGGGTGATATCATCAGCAACAACGACGGCTTCGGGGGGACCAGCGACCAGGCCCAGATCGTCGTGGCCCGTCAGCCCGACCTGGGTACCATTACCGCCTGGACCGACGATCGTGACGGAAACCGATCCGTGTACGGGCAGATATATGATGCTGCAGGCATGCCGCTGGGCGACAACTTCCGCCTGCACGCCGACCCCAATCTCGAAGAGCAGTATGAGGTGGCTCTGGCGGTACGTTCGGACGGTGGCTTCTATGCCGCCTACACACGGCTCGATCACGCCGGTGACACCGACGTCAAGGTGGAGCGTTACAGTCGGCTGGGGCAGCAGCTAGGCGCGGCTGTCAACGTCGCCACCGATTCCATGCAGTTCCTCCAGCGCAAACCGAGCATTGCCCTGCTGGCCAACGGTGATCTGGTGGTGCTGTTCGAACGCGACAACGTGGGTTCGCCCAATTCCGACATTTATGGCCAGGTCATGGCCGCGGACGGGCTAGTCCTTCTGGGAGATCCCTTCGTGGTGTCGGCGGACCTCGTCGTGAGCGGTCAGACCATTCTGTACGACGAGCGCGAACCGACCGTCGCCGTCTCGGGGAACGATACGCTCTGGACCGGCTGGACCGACAACCGTGACGGCGGAGTGCGCGACGTGTTTGCCAAACGATTCTGGCGAGACGCCAATGCCGACACGGTGATCGACATCGGTGCGATATTCAAAGTCAACGACGAACCGATTGCGGCGAACGCCGCGCAGAATACACCGAAGGTCGCCGCCGCCAGCGACGGCCGTGCCCTGTTCGCGTGGGCCGATCGGCGCAACAATCACTGGGATGTCTTTAGCCAGAGCTACTACGCGAGTGCCGTAGCACAGGGTGGCAATACGCTCGTCAACACGGACGGCAGCGTCACTGATCAGGGTCAGCCGGATGTGGGCTGGGCCGATACCATTGGTGTCCTGGTGTGGACAGACTTTCGCTCTGCCGTAGGCGGCGTGTGGGCCCAACGCCTTCATCTCTATGATAGTATTTATGTAACGAACGGTCACCGGGAGCGTGCGTACGACAGCATCTTCAGTTCAAGCGCCCACCTGGCCCCGATCATCCTGGATTCTCTCTATCGGACGTGCGACTCGATCTACATCGTGCAATACGACGCGGACACCATGACCACGGTCGATTCGTCGATCGCCAATTGCTCCACGATTGTCGTAGCAGACACGGCAGGCCTGGTCCGCACCACGACTGTCGACTCGTTCTGTTTATTCTGCGACTCTCTCCAGGTGGCGGACAGCTCATATGTTCTGAGCCTGGGCTGCGACACGGTGCACGTGGACGACACGGCTGCGGTCATCATTTCGGAGACGTTGACCAAAAAGACGGGCCGGACCGGTTCCAACTTCCAGGCGGCGCCGGACCCCATCACGAATCAGTCGTTGTCGTCGGTTGGCCTGTCGCCCGACCGCACTTTTGCTGTCGGATGGCAAGAGGACGTGCAGGGCCAATCCACCGTCCTTTACCGGCAATTTGATGCGGCTGATGTCGGGGACACGTCCAATACGACTGCCGAAATCATCATTTCGGCGACACAGATCCGCCCGGCATGCGCTACGGGTGCAGGCGGCAACATTTTTGCGCTCTGGGAAGAGGCGCGGGCGGCTCTGCCCAACATCGTCGGCCAGGCCCTCAATGTCGGACTGACCAAGCTGGGCTCGCATCAGGTCAACGACGGTCCCGATGTGCTGCACCTTGTGCCGAGCACGTCGGTAGGGGACACCGCCGGTTATGCCGTCTGGGAGGACTACCGGGATTCGATTCAGCCGGTGTACTCCGACATCTATCTCCAGCGCTACACGCTGACCCCCTCCGGGTACCAGGCCGTGGGCACCAACGTGCGCGTCATCGACACGGTGGAGTCTCAGGAAGTGAGACTGGCTTCATGGAATCCCGCGGTCGCATCGGATGGCAGCGGCAACACCATGGTCGTGTGGCAGGATAACCGGCTCAACAGCTGGGACATTTTTGCAGCCCGATATGTCGATTCGATCAACCCGCTCAACGCCAGCCCGGTCCGCATCGGTACCAACGTCCGCGTGGACCAGGCCCCGGGCGGCACCAAGCAGATCTTACCGCGGATCGACATCAACCCCACGGGCCAGACCGTGGTGGTCTGGGAAGATACGCGCAACGGGCCCCATGTGTTCCAGGTCTGGGCACGCATGTACACCGGCGCGGGTGGCACGCCTACGGGAACCGAGGTGCGTCTGCCGATCGACGCTTCGCACATTCCGCGCCAGCCGGACGTGGCCATCGCCAGTGACGGCAGTTTCGCGATCGTGTACGAAGATCACACCGATCCCGACGATGTGAATATATATTTCCAGCGTTTCACGGCGGCGGGAGACACTCTGGATAATAATCCCGAGTACGATCCGATCCTGCTCAACGACGACGGCCTCGGCGTACAGCAGTTCAGCCCGCGCATCACGGCCATAGCCAACTCGTACGTGGCTACCTGGCAGGACGAGCGGGACGGCGATTGGGATATTTACGCCGTCCAGGTGCTCGATGGCGAAAGCATCGCCAATGACAACTACCTGGTTAACGATGCGGACATCAGTGACCAGATCACCCCGGCCATATCGGGTCTGCGCTCCAGCAGCGTGCCCTTCATCTGCTGGCAGGATGTGCGCATCGTCGAGACGGCCCCCGACATCTTCGGCAACACCAATACACCGACGATCGCCACGGGTGTCGGCGACGATGTGATCGCGGACGGGCCGCGCCCGATCCAGTTCCAGCTCGGCCAAAACGCGCCCAACCCGTTCAACCCGGCAACCGAGATCAGCTACACCTTGTCGGGGCCCGCGCGCGTTGAACTGGTGATTTACAACGCGCTCGGCCAGCGTGTACGCACGCTCGTGGCCTCGACTCAGGCGGCTGGTGAGCACAGGGTGGTCTGGGATGGGCACGACGACCAGGGCCGGCGCCTGGCCAGCGGCTTCTACCTCTATCGCCTGCGGTGGGATGGCGGCGAGATCAGCCGCAAGATGACGCTCCTGCGCTGACGCCCATCGCGGATACAAGCATATCCAAGCCCCCTCCGCGTGGACGGGGCTTTTTCTATTCGTGGCAGGGTCGTGATGTGGGCTCAGGCTGCGCGTGGCCGCATCGGGCCGTCTCTCAGCGTGCTTCCGCTCGCGATGTACTGCAACGTAGAGACTACCCCGCGTCGCGCGCCTGATTCACGAACGGCTCCACATCGGCAAGAATGCGCTCCACTGCCGCATCCCAGAAGTCGCGGCTCGCGAGATCGACGCCCAGGTGTTTTTGGGCCACCTCCTCGGATGTCATGCTGCCCGTGTCGGCGAGCAGTCGGCGGTAGCCGTCGGCAAATGCCGGTCCCTCTTTCTGCGCCCGGTCGTAGACGCCGTTGGCAAACAGGTAACCAAACACATACGGCCAGTTGTAGAAGGGGTAACCCGTAATGTAAAAGTGCAGCTTGGAACACCAGAACAACGGGTGCAGGCCGTCGGGATCCTGGAGCGTGCCACCGAACGCTTCGCGCTGTGCCGCCAACATCAATTCATCCAGCCTGGCCCGGGGCACCATGCCTCTGGCTCGCTCTTCGTAGAACGAGCAGTCGAACAGGAATCGCGCCCTGAGGTTGCAGAAGAACACGTAGGCGTTGCCCAGCTTCTGGTCCAGCAGCATCAGCCGCTCGGACGGGTCGGACGCCGCGTGGAGTGCGGCGTCTGTGACACACAGTTCGTTGAACGTGGACGCCGTCTCGGCGAGGTTCATGGGGTATCCCTGGCTGAAGAAGGGCGCGTCGCGGAGGACCCAGCCGTGATACGCGTGGCCCAGCTCGTGAGCCAGCGTCATCAAGTGATCATACTCACCGCCCCAGGTCATGAAGATGCGTGTCGCCTTGTGCGTGGGGAAGTCGGTGCAGAATCCGCCCCCGGCCTTGCCCGGGCGATTCTCCGCTTCGATCCACCGCTCGGCGAGCGCCTTGTCGGTGAACGAAGCCATGTCCGAGGAGAATCCGGCCAACTGGTCGCGGATGAACTGACCCGCTTCGGCGAAACCGAATGTGCGACCGGCACCGCCCACGGGTGCGGTCTGATCGTACCAGCGGAACTCGTCGATACCGAGCAGTTTCTTCTTGGCTTCGATGTACGGGACCAGCCGCGGTACCGCGTCCCGGACGGCGGCCCACATGGCGTCGAGCGTTTCCCTGCCGATCCGGCCGAGGTTCAGCGGCTCCTGGAGATAGCTGTCCCATCCGCGGTTGGCATACAGCGACAGGCGAAACCCGCCCTGGTTGTTGAGCGCCATGGCCGCCAGGCTCGCGCGCGATTCCCAGGCCTCTTCCAGTTTCACGAGTGCCTCGCGACGAATGTCTCGCTGCGAGTTGCTCAGGTACATGGCCAGTTGGCCCAGCGAAATGGTCCTGGACTCGCCGTCGGCCGCGAACTCCACGGTGAGATCGCCGGCCATCTTATAATACAGGTGTTCCCAGGCGTGATAGCCGTTGACGGCAAGCTGCTGGGCGAGCCGTTCCAGCTCGGGTGCCATTTTTTCCTGGCCGCGAGTGCGCAATTCGTCGAGGAAGAATCGGATCCCCGTGATGCGCTCGTCCTCGAGCCAGCCCGACCATGCCTCGTCGTCGAAGGCGATGGCGAAACTCTCCAGAGCCGTATTCAACCCCTGCCAGCGGGATTTGAGTAGGTCCATTTCGGCCGTCATCGCGTTCGCCGCGTCGTCGTGCACATCCTGACTGGCAAGGCAGCCGGTGAAGGAATTCGCCGTCGAGAGGCGTGCCGCGAGGTCTTGAAGGAGGAGGACGAAAGGCACCCAGGTCGCCCTTGCCTCGGCATCCGTGCCGCGGGGCAGGCTCTCTGCCTGTTTCTCCGCCGTCTCCAGATCGAGGGTCAGCCTCTTGCGAAATTCGACGAATTGGTCGGATGCAGATCCGCCCGGGAAAATCGACTCGAGATCCCAGCGCGGAGCATCCTGCGTCGTCGTGTCATTGGATGTGGCGGTTGATGACATGGGTATCGGGCTCCTCTTGCGTCTTCGATGCTAGTGTCGCGCGCACGATTCTAAGGTGCTGTATCTACCGCCTCGAGTGTGGCGGTTCAAGGTAATCCGGGGTGGCGCGCATCAGCCCTTGACGTTGCCGATGGGCTCGAATCGGATCACCTTGCGCGAGATGCCCAATCGCTCGACCACATCCACCACTTCGCTGATGTTCTTGTATGCAAACCCCGCCTCTTCCGCCAGTCCGCGCATGGACGCGGACTTGACGATGATGCCGCGGCGCGCCATGTCACGCTGCAGTTCGTCACCCCGGATCCGTTTCTTGGCAGCCACGCGGCTCATGGTGCGGCCGGAGCCGTGGAGCGTGGAACCAAACGTCTGAATCTTCGTCTCGTCGGAACCGACCAACAGAAACGAACCGGTTTCCATCGACCCGCCGACGATCACCGGCTGTCCGATGTCACGATACCGGTCCGGGATGTCGGACCGCGCTGGACCGAACGATCGCGTGGCCCCCTTGCGGTGCACCAGCAGCTTCCGGCGCCGTCCCTCCACTTCGTACTCTTCTATCTTGGCGATGTTGTGCGCCACGTCGTATACGACCTCCAGGCCCAACTCGCGGTCGTCCACGCCGAATACGTCTGCAAAGGCGGCGCGAATCTGATGGGTGATCACCTGGCGGTTCGCAAACGCGCTGTTGGCCGCCGCCACCATGGCACCAAAATACTGTTGGCCCTCCGGTGACTTGAACGGTGCGCACGCGAGTTCGCGATCGTGGGTCTCGATGCCGTAACGCTTCATGGCACTCTGAAAGATCTTGAGGTAGTCGGTGCCCACCTGGTGCCCGAAGCCGCGGGATCCGCAGTGGAGCATCACAGCGATCTGGTGGTCGCGGTCGAATCCGAGCTTCCGTGCCGTGGATTCGTCGTAGACGTTGTGCGGATGTACGACCTGCACCTCGAGGTAGTGGTTGCCCGATCCGAGGGTTCCGAGCTGTTCCTTGCCCCGGGTCAGGGCGCGGTCCGACAGGGCCGAGGGCTCGGCTCCCGGTATGCAACCCCCTTCCTCGAGCAGCTCCAGGTCTTCGAGTCGGCCGTAGCCATGGTCCACGCACCATCGGGCACCCCCGCAGACGGCCTCGACGAAACGGTCACGGTCCAGCCGTACGAACCCCTTGATACCGACCCCGGATGGCACACGCTCAAACAGCCGGGTCATCAGCGCATCGAGCCGCGGTCGCACGTCCTGCTCGGTCAGATTGGTGCGCAGCAGGCGCATGCCACAGTTGATGTCGAAGCCGATACCGCCGGGCGAGATCACCCCTCGATCCAGGTCGAACGCGGCCACGCCGCCGATCGGGAAACCGTATCCCCAGTGGCCGTCGGGCATGCAGAGCGCGTGTTCGACGATGCCGGGCAGGCAGGCGACATTGGTGATCTGCCGGAACACCCCTTCGTCCATGCCGGCCAGGAGTGCGTCCGACGCGAGGATGCGCGCCGGCACGTGCATACCTTTTTTTTCTGAAGGCGGAATCTCGAAAACGTCTGGAGCGATCTTAACGGTACGCACGCGGGGTAGCCCTCGGGCGGAGGCTACACGTCCAGGACGACCCGTGCGTACCAGCGGTCGCCATCCTGATGAATATCCATTTCATGGTACGTGATCGCCTTGACGTCGACGCTCATCTGGTGCCGCCGCCGGTCGATCGGTTCGCCCTGCACGAGCGCCTGCAGGTGGAAGCTCGGTTTGTTCGGACAGCGCACCCGGAAGCGGCTGGCCACGAACTCTTCGGAGTCCTTGAGGTAGATGAGTTCCGAAAGCCAGTCGAAGAGAAGGTCCTCCAGCGCGTCGGCCTGAACCGTGATAGTATGGCTGTCGACCGGTTTGATCAGATCGGTGTCCGTCATCACGGCAAAGACGGCCAGGGCGCAGGTTTCGAGCAGCGCGGGGAGGGTGTCGGCTTCAGCGGTGAACGCCACGTCCGCCTGAGCGCCCTCTTCCAGAAACGTGTATGTGCCTGCCATGGCTGTTTGAATGCAGATTCGGTTCGGGTATTCCAGGAACGCGTGCGGCAGATATACCGCCGAATATACCCAAGGATGGCGCCGCCGATTCACTCTGGCAAGCGGTTTCAGCGGCGAGTGGATGTGGCCCCGGGACCCGGCGCCGCCGCTATTTCATCATGCTCACACCGCTGATCGGGATCGTCAGCCGCGTGTTCCGGGCCTCGTCCAGAAGCAGCGTGACCGCACCGGAGAATCTGCCCAGGGGAGGCTGCTCGGCAGTGCGCACGACCAGTTCGATAGTCTCACGGGGCTGGATGATCCCCGACGAGAGCTCCGCAGCAAGGAAGTCGGGCGGTGTACCAATGATCTGTATCTGCATGGGCTCGGCACTGAAATTGGTCAGTTCCAGTGTGGCCGACTGATTCTCGTCCACGGGGAACCGATCGAAGTCGATGCCCGTCTCAGGATTGAGCCCGATGGTGGGCGGTGCGCTGCCGACCAGGGCGGACACCTGCAGCCGGTAGCGTGCAGCCTCCGCGTCGCTGGAGATCACCTGGATGGACTTGCGTACGGGGCCCGAGTACTTTTTGGTCGCGAACGTCACATCTACCGGGATCGCCTCACCGGGGGCCAGTTTGTCCTTAACTAAGGGCGCGGTGGTGCACCCTCACGTAGGTTTGAGTCGCGTGATGTACAGCGTGTCGTCGCCCACGTTT
>JAUVRN010000137.1 GCA_030597645.1 Candidatus Zixiibacteriota bacterium | reverse complement strand
GGAGCGACGCGTACGGAGTATCGCAAGGTGGTAAAGGCGGAGGCGGAGAAGGTACGCCCGCAGCCGCAGCAAAAGCCGGAGCCAGAGCTGGTGCCGGAGCCGCGCCGATCATTCGGACGCTCTTCGATGATAGCCCAGCGTTAGCGACGCCTCGATAGCCCAGCGTTAGCGACGCCTCGGCGGTCGGCAGAATTCAGCCTGCGCCGGCGGCATTGTGATTGGTCAGTTCCGTCTCCTGCCGCATCTGACGAGAGATCCTGCCCACCCTGCGCAGATAGAAAAAGAAGCTGACCATCAGGACGCCGACGATGCCCCATCCGAGCGCGTCCCACATCATCGCCGCGGGATGACCGGTCGCTTCCAGTACATTTTCCACCACGGCGGCACCCAGCAGGGACGCTATCGCGATCTTGGCGAACATGAAGAATCGTAGTTGAGTACCCGCCATCTGTTCGCCGAGGCGCAGTGAGGCTTCGGGGCGTTTCCTGAGACTGGGAATGTGCTGCGCCATGGAGTCCACATCCACACCCTTACGAATGGAACGATAGAGGGCGCCAAACACCAGTAGTCCCTGCAGACCGAGCAGGACGAAGACGTGTGATCGTTCGCCGGCGACCTCTGAATCCACCCCGTTCGAGCCGGTGAAGACGAGTCCCGGCGTGTTGATGAGGAACAACGCCGTAGCCACGAAGATGACGATCGGGATCGCTTCGAACGCGGGGTGATACCACTGGCTGAGCGTCCTGCGCTCGAGCGACGCCCGCCTGACGCTACCACCCGGCATGGTGTCCGCCAGCACGCGCAGCACCTTGCGATCCTTCGCCAGGGCCACGACGAATGCGCCCGCCGAGATGAGCGCCACCGCGGTGATCAACAGCTTGCCCGTGACCGCGGCACCCGTCAAGCCGGTGAGCGGCAGGATCGCGAGGCGTGCGAGGACCGCCCCGAGTGACGTCCGTACGTTTGGCGCACGACGGGCGTGATCGGATACCGGCCCGGGAACGGGACCCTCCGCGGAGCTAAGCTCCTGCCTGATGATCGACCGGTTCGCCAGCGCGGCGATGAACTGAAACAGAATAATCTGGGCTAGAACCACCAGTGCGAGAATGGCCATGGTCATGAGCGCCTCCTTTTGCTGCCCGATTCCCCTGTACTCGACGCCAGGCGCCGGACCAGCGCCTGCACGAGATCATCCGGGTCGATGCCGAGATGTGCCGTCTCACGTATCACCCGGTCGGCCGCGTCTTCTATGCGACCGGCCAGGGACTGCCGCGCGCGAGCAGGTGCGTTGTCCGCGATACGTGTTCCCCGCCGCCGTGCCGTCTCGAGGATGCCGTCTTTCTCCAACAGGCTGTACGCCCTGGCCACCGTATTCGGATTGATCTCCAGGTCCGAGGCGAGCTGACGTACCGACGGCAGGAATGCCCCGGGAGCGAGCCTGTCCTCGCGGACCAGTCGCTGGATGCCATCGATAATCTGCTCGTAGATGGGAACCGGGCTGTGCGCATCGACTTCGAGATAGAGCATATGTGCCTTTCTGTACCAACTGCACTAGTACAATATACACATATCGACCAAAGTCAATCCCTTTCTGCGGTTTTTATCTGACTCCAGCCCATGGATGGAGCCGTATGGACACCTAAGACGTTGTGATTTAGCGAGTTACTCAGTGCCGATTCAGGCTCAAGAAAACGGGATTGGAGAGAATCTGCGGCGAGCCAGTGTCAGGGCCTGGCCCTGGCGACGATGTGGATCGTCCGGGCACAGGTGGCATTACGGGCATCTGATACGGTCATGACCGCCGTATACGTGCCGGGTTGATTGTAGAGATGAGTGGGATTACTGGCCGTGGTCGCACCCCCGTCCCCAAAGGCGATGTGAAAGCGGTACGGAGGCTGGCCACCGGTTCCGGTGGTGGTGAAGCTGACTCTCAGGGGCGCGTACCCGCTGGCGGGGTTTACCCTCAGGCCGCAGCTCAAGGGCGGCCCCAGGTTGATGTTGATCGACTTGGAACACGTCCGGAATTGCGCATCCGTGACCTCCAGCACGGCCTCATAGGCTCCCTCACTGGTGTACGTGTAGCTCGGGTACTGGGAGGTACTGCTGCCTCCATCTCCAAACGTCCAGTGGTAGCTGTAGGGAGGACTTCCGAATTCTACCTCACCGGTGAAACTTACCCTCAACGGTGGTGGGCCAATCGTCGGTGCCGCGAAAGCGCTGCAGATGGGCGGACCGTCCACCGTGATCGTAATCGTCCTGGAGCAGGTCGTGAGGTCGGCATCGGTGATCTTGAGCACGGCATCGTAGGTGCCGGCGTTCACGTACGTATGACTCGGATGCTGCTTTAGACTCGTACTGTCGTCACCAAACTTCCAGAAGTAGTGATACGGCGCCATCCCCTCGGACGCGGTGCCGGTGAAATCGACGGTCAAGGGCAGCCAGCCGGTGACCAGGCAGGCCGACGAACTGCAGGCCAGGGATTCGTGCCGTGTCGTAAAACTCCAGGTGTCGGACACCGTCGTGTGGTCGTGGTCGTCTCGGGTCACGACATGCCAGTAATAGAGCGTGCTGTAGTCGAGAACACCCGGAACCATGCAACGGGTGTCGCGTCCGCTGGAGATCAGGGGCGGCGTGGTGCCGGTACCGAGGTAGACGTCGTACTCGAGCGGATCACCGTCGATGTCGGAGCCTGTCCAGGCGAGGACGGGGGTCACGGACTGCTTGTCGGAACCGTCCATCGGAGCCCCGCCGAGCCGGTTTATGACGGCCTTGCTCGGTGGGCTGTTCTCGGACCGCAGCCCGGTATCGGACTCGCCGCAGCTGCCCAGCGCCAGCAACAGAGCAAACGGCACCACAAGCAGTATGACTCGACGCGTCAAAGTTGGATTCTGCATGTTCTATACCGGCATCGGGCTCTTTTCCGGCGGCCCGACCTGCCACCTCCGGTCTCTGGTTTCCGGTCTCCGGTCTCCGGACGGGCCCCTTAACGAGTGCCGTCGGCGTTCTCTATTCCACGAATGATGCTCAACGATCAACGCGGTCAAGGAGATGGCCCATCCCGACCTCACCCTACCCACGGCAGCTCATGTGCCCAGGCACACCGCTAAAATAGTGCGGCGCACACGAATTTCGCATGAAATTCCTGCAGCGGCACGGCTATATTCAGGTCTCACGTGTGATATGGCTCGGAAATCAAACAAAACCAGGGGAATAAAGTCAGTAGGCAACTAGACTTAGGGGCTATGGGGCGACCCCTCCGGAGTGACGACAAGCGCGGCGTGCGGCGGCCGGATGCCAGCGTGGCTGTGCGCCGCCTCGGGGCAGGTCGTATTTTTGCTGTGCTCTGCGCACTTGCCGGTGCTCTGACGCCCGCCGGCGCCTCTGCCATACCCCCGGAACAGGCCAAGAGACAGATCTCGCAAAGGGCTACCGCAACCGTCACGGACTATCACGAGATGCGGCGTACACACCGCATCGGGAATATCGGGCTCAGCATCACCAACTGGGGCCAGTTCGGCAACTCGGGGAGACTCGGGGGCACCGATTATTGCACAGGACAGCCCTCGGAATCGTTCGAGTTTCCTCTCGGCTCGGGCATCGACTATCTCGGCGTCGGCAGCCTGTGGATCGGTGCGATCAGAAACACCGATACCCTCGTGTCCATCGCCACGGACGGCTGGGAAGGTTTCACAGAGCCCTTCCCCAGGCCGGTGCCCGACGGCGCGATCAGCGAACGGACGAGCAGACCGGAACTTCGCAACGACATCGCCACCGGACGCTGCTCGAACGTCCTGTTCAGCGAAGACGCCGTCTCCGAGCAGGATCTGATTACATATTACTACGATACCGTGACGAACGCGCGGTTCGTGTGGCAGGACCGGCATGAAACGCGAACACACGTGCCCATTGGGTTCGAAATCGAGCAGAAGTCGTATAGCTGGTCCTTCGACTACGCCAAGGACTTCGTGCTCATGGAACTGAATCTTCGCAACCTGCTGGGATCCACAATACGGGATCTCTACATCGGCGTGTTCATGGACTACGACGTCGGCCACTACCGGTCGTGGGGATCCAACTGGGACGACATCACCGGTTTCATTCGCACGGTCCCCTCGACACTCATACCGGGCCTTCTCGACACGGTCAATATCGCCTGGACCGCAGACAACAACGGCGACCCCGGCCGGACCGGCCAGTTCGTGAACTACTCGGCCACTGGCATCGCGGGTGTACGCGTGCTCAAGGCTCCGTCGGACGATCTCCGATTCTCGTTCAACTGGTGGGCATCCAATTCCGTGGCGTCCCGCGACTGGGGCCCCAACAAGCGCGACTCCAGGGTCCAGTACACCCGGGGCAACCTGGGTACCCCCCTGGGAGATGCCGTCCGGTACCAGATGATGGCCAATGGCGAATTCGACTATGACCAGATCGAGTCGGCGATCGATCACCAGGCAGACGGCTGGGTGCCGCCGCCGAAGGATGCGCTGCTTGCGGTCGACCTCGCCAACGGATACGACACCCGGTTCATGCTCAGCTTCGGACCTTTTGACGTCAAGGCCGACTCGACGTTGAGTCTTACCATCGCCCTGGTGGCGGGTGCCGATCTCCACACCGACGGGTGGAACTTCGGCCGCTACTTCGATCCGGCGCGCCCCGACCTGTTTCGAGACCATCTCGACTTTTCAGACCTGTTACGCAATGCGAGGTGGGCCAGCTGGGTGTACGACACGCCGGGCTTCGATACCGACGGCGACGGCTATCGCGGTGAATTCCGCATCGTGGGCAGCGACACGATCTTCTTCAGGGGTGACGGCATTCCCGACTTCAAGGGGCCGCCGCCACCGCCCGCGCCCGAACTGCGATTCGAGACGTTCGCCGGCAAGCTGGTCGTCCGCTGGAACGGCTTCGAGTCGGAGACGACTATAGACTACTTCTCCAACGTGATTGATTTCGAAGGGTACCGTGTCTACATGAGCCGTACCGGACGGCTCGATGACTTCGCCATGCTGTCGCAGCGGGACCGGATCAACTATATCCGGTACCAGTACCGGCCGAGCTGGGATCGCTGGACCGTGGAAGGATTGCCCCTGGACCTCGATTCACTGCAGGTGATGTACGACGACCTGGCCGACAGCGTGTACAACTTCCGACCGTTTCACCCGGACAGCTTCACCGTCGCATCCAGGGATGAAGCGCTGCGCGTGATCGTGTTCGACGAATTCGACCGAGCCAGGCTCGACACCGTGCACTACTACTTCGAGCCGTACAACGCCAACGACAAGATCAACGACACCACCGCCGCTACGCTGGCGGACTGCTGCAGTGCGGATGTGATCGGCGTGATTCGCAAACGTTTCCCCTTCGCCACCCCGGCGGACACGATCTGGGAGAACGGCAGCGCATATCCGGCCTACTACGAATACGAGTACGCCATCGATGGACTGCACGTGGCCGAGCCGGTATCGATCGCCGTCACTGCGTTCGACTTTGGCGATCCCGTCGTGGGCCTCGGTCCGCTGGAAACTTCGCCCCTTGTCAACGCGCGGGAAGTCTGGCCGGTTAATTCGGCAGAGGTGGTCAAGTCCGACCGGCCCAAACCGGGTGTCTATCCCAATCCGTACCGATCGCTGGACGGCTACAACGCCGGCGGGTGGGAAGATCGCGGGCGCGAGGGCCTCGATCCGGAGCGGGCCCGCAAAGTGACCTTTCCCAACGTGCCCGACACCTGCACCGTGTCGATCTGGTCACTCGACGGTGACCTGGTCAGACGCCTCGATCACGCCGAGCACCCGTCCAGACCGGAGGCCACGGTGGTCGTGTGGAACCTGATCACCCGCAACACGCAGGCGATCAAGACCGGCATCTACATCTGGACCATCGAGAGCCGTTTCGGTACCGACGTGGGCAAGCTGGTCGTTATCAAGTAAACGACCGGCTCACCCGCGCCACGTGTCCAGGCCCCACGTACCCATACGGCCCTACGGGCAACTCCACGTGTCCGGAACCAGCGTGCACACATCACATGCGGC
>JAUVRN010000430.1 GCA_030597645.1 Candidatus Zixiibacteriota bacterium | reverse complement strand
GTTCCACGGTTTGCCCAGATCGAACAGCAGCGTGAACACGACCATGAGATAGCCGAGAAAGGCGGTCAGGATCGCCGGCCTCAAGACCGGGCGGTATCGCTCCCAGCCCAGCAGGTAGACCATAGCCGCCACTGTGGATCCGCCGGCGGCCAGCCCCACACCGCAGTGTACGTCGAAGGCCACCCACAGACCCCAGGGAAACTGGTCGGACAGATTGGTCACGGCGCCGAGACCGCCGGTGAAGCGACGATACGTCACCACGGCCAGGAGCGTCAGAATCACGGCCGCCGTGGCACGCCAGAATATCGGACGGGACTTCATGAGGTCACCTCCCCGTCCTGGTGGTCTTCGCGGGCAAGCTGGTTGCGCCGGTTGACGATCCAGAACAACCCCATCATCATGGCGCCGCCCAGGCTGACCACTTCCGGGATCTTGGACAGTGCTGCCCAGGTCAGTTCCGGTCTGGGCTGCTCAGTGAGATCGGTGTGGAAGCCGAGTTTCTCAAACGGCACGCTCGAAAGGAAATACACGGATGTGCCGCCCACGATGCGTTCGCCGAAGATGCGTGTGACGTACGTGTCGGGATCTTCCAGGATTCGGCGACGCGCTTCCAGCAGCATCCCCTTGCGCGTACCGAAGCTGATAGCCTCGGCGGGGCAGGCCTCGACGCATGCCGGCAGTTTGCCATCGGTGATCCGGTGGTAGCACATCGTGCACTTCTGCACGCGGGGCATCAGCGAGTTCCACTCATACTTCGGCACTTCGAATGGACACGCGACCATGCAGTACCGGCATCCCATGCAGGCCTCTTCGTCATAAATCACCGGACCTTCGGGTGTCTTCGTGAGTGCGCCGACCGGACAGACCGACGCACAGGCCGGTTCGTCGCAGTGCATGCACATCCGGCGCACGTACGTATCTCCGTGTTCCTCCAGCGTGGTGCGTGCCGTGGCCGACAGCGCATGCTCTTCGGTGACGGGCATGCCGAATTCGGTCTGGCATGCCTCCTGGCATGCCCAGCAGCCTACGCAGCGCGTGGTGTCGATCAAGAGAGCGTAGGACATGGTCAGCGGCCCTCCGTGACATCGAAGAAGCGGCGCTGCATTTCGTGCGCTCGCTCAGCGGTGAGCGCGGCCAGGCGCTTTTTCACTGGATAGCCCCCGTCCTGCAGGGTGGCCATCGAGCCGCTGTGACTCTGAACCAGGAACTGGCCAAACCGCAATGCCTCCGCACGCAGCCACTCGCGCATGCGTTTGCCCATATGCATACTCCGCAGCGCGTCGGCCGGATCTTCGGTCTCCACCTCGACCAGCCAGCCTTTGCCATAGGCATCGGACCAGTGTGCCACCGCATCACGACCGTGCTGTGCGTTCCGGATGACACCCGCTACGGGCGAGCGCAGCCAGATGGTCCGATCATTCTGGCTCAGTTGAGCAATGGGTGCGCCCGGCCATACGGACGTGCCCTCCGGTCGCACTTTGATTTTGTCCGCAGGTCCTACGGCCTCATGCAGGAAGGCATCCGCGCCGATGCGGAGCGTGCCGCTCGGCTGTAGTTGTGCCCAGGCGTGCCCTGTGCTGTGGAATACTCCCACCGGCACATCCCACGCGGCTCTGGGCAGAAGCGCCCAGTCCGGCAACGGCACCCTGCGCGGACCCGGCTCCCAGTCGATGCCACGACGTCTACGATATGCGCGCAGCGCCCAGTCGATACTCAGCATCAGCGCAAAAAACAGAAGAACGATTAGAGCAACCATACCCAGCCCCCATTCCCTTTAGTCCATCAGGTTGTGTTTTAGATAGTCGAACTGTTCAGAGGTGAGATCATCGCCGTACCCGGGCCTCAACGGTCCTGCATCCCAGGCCGCCGCCGCAGCTGGGCTCCATATCACGTCCGCGATCTGGCGACGTATTCCATCCAGCCAGTTTCGGGCCAGATTACCCGTCAGCAGCCGTGCGTATCCACGTTTGTCGTCGGAGCGAACGATATAGAGCCAGCCCGTACCGAACGGGTCCCGCGCGACGATGGACGGGTTTCCCATGGCCTGCGCATTGACGGCCACCACGCGTCCCGACAGGGGCGCTTGAAGACGCAGCGAACGATCGCCCGCTCTTACTGTGACCTGTCGCACGTCCTGAAACACCTGCGTGCCGGGTACCGGAGCCTCGATTTGCTCAGGCGTACCCGCCAGGGAAGCCGCGACATCGTCGACGCCGGTCTTGTACAGCGAGGGCCCCACGCGCGCCGTCCACATGTGGCCCGGGTGATATGCTACCCGGTCCATACGCACGGCAGCGGTAAGCGCCTTCCGCAAGGCAGTCCGACGGTGCCACAGACCGAGACCCGCCAGAGCCACGAACATGAAAACGACCAGTATTGCGACCATGATTCATCACCTCCACGTGTCCCGGCTCTATTCGGAGACGGTCACGCACCCGTTTGTGGTCGCATCTGGCATGCCGACTCGTGATATTTTTCACAAGTGTCGCAACCTGTTGGCTTGAAATGGGTTCCACCGTGTCAGTAAGTACGGATGGAGACGAGGCTACCGCGTTTTTGATTAATTCCTTTACGTGGCAGGCAGTCAAAAAAGTGAATTCTATGTCCGTCAATGAGTTACGCGTCCTGTGAGGCGTTTAATCCGACAACATCGATGGTCTGAAATATTGACACCTGTACGAAGGAAAAGGGCGACGAACATGGCCGTCGGCCATCCCATAGTCAACAGATCGGCAACTTAACACCCTAAGCTTGCAGCAGGAGGCGACGATACAAATAGAGAAAATTTTCACATTCC
>JAUVRN010000458.1 GCA_030597645.1 Candidatus Zixiibacteriota bacterium | reverse complement strand
CGGGCATCGCGCGGGCTCACTCCGCTGCCACACCTCAACTACAGTCACTGAAAAACGTGCACGACCAGGTCCCGCCCAGGCGCACCAGGGCGCACTGGTTGTCAATAACATGTACAGCAGAGTAGAATACCATGCCCTTTGTACACTATCACCCGAGACCATTCGCCATTACCAGCCATAGATTAATTACTGCCAGTCTAAGCCTGGCATTGCTCTCCTGTACTTCGGGAGAACCGACTGACTCCGTCGACCTCGTCGAGGACGTGGTTGAGGTCGTTGTCTTTCCGCGTCAGGTCTCGCTCTCGACGGGGCAAACCCAGCGTTTTGTGGCCTATGGCCGCACTCCCTTTGGTGATAGCGCACTGACGTCGGTGAACTGGACCGCCTCCGGCGGTGACGTCTACTCCGATGGTACCTATATCCCCAACGACACACCCGGAGAATACCTGGTCGTCGCCACGCACACGCAGCGCACCTGGCTAGCTGATACGGCCTACGTGAGCATCGAGTCTGCCGCCAGTTGGCTCTTCATCGCTCCCCGGGATACCAGCATCCATGTCGATGGCTCAGCTGAGTTCAAGGCAATTGCGCTCAGCACCAGCGGGGATACCGTGGCTGTCGAGGTGACCTGGAGTACGAGTTCGGGTGTGATCCAGGGCAGCGGCGCTGGTAACGCGTTGGGACACTACGAGCCCACCGCTACGGGCACGCATAAGATCAGGGCGGAAGCCGATTCCGGACGACTGCGGGACAGTGTGGACGTTGTGGTCATAGACACACCGTTACCGGGCAATGTCACTGATTTGGCAGTGATCGATCAGACAGAATCGACGCTGACATTGGAACTGACGCAGGTAGACAACGGACTCGGTGACCCAGCCGATTATGCGGTCCGGTTTTCCCAGTCTCCGCTCACGTGGTGGCGTGCTTCCGGCAGCGAGTTCGTGGTCAGCGGAGTTGCTGTGGGGTCCAAGCTACAGTTCGAGATAATCGGACTGACCTCAGGAACTCAGTACCAGGTGCAGTGTGTTTCGTTCCGGGGCACTCTGGGACAGGGAGCAGTATTCTCCGAGCAACTGTCCAACATCGCATCGGGAACCACGTCCAGCACCACGGTGCCGGTAGCCTCGGTGGCGGTGGTGCCATCGAGTCGCACTATCGTCGTGGCTGAGACGCTCCAGCTCACGGCGACGCCCATGGATGGCGCGGGCAATGCGCTGAGCGGACGAGCCATCACCTGGGCCACATCCAACGCTGCGGTGGCCGACGTAGACCAGACCGGTCGAGTCACGGGGATCGCTGAGGGCAACGCCACCATCACGGCTACCTCAGAGGGAGTCGACGGAACCGCCTCGGTACAGGTTGACCCACTAAGCCCTGGTCCAGACACGGTTGTAGCACGTGTGGACGTTGTGCCGAGCACAGCATCTATTGAGATAGGGCAGACGGTACAGCTTACTGCCACGCCACGAAACGCGGCTGGCGATGAGTTGACGGGCCGTTCTATCAGCTGGTCGAGCAGTAACGGTGCGGTAGCTACCGTCAACCAGTCGGGCTTGGTAACGGCAACTGGTGTGGGCCAGGCGACGGTAACCGCCGATGCTGGCGAGGGTACCCCCGGTTCCGCAACAATCGATGTGGCCGACAGCCCACCACCACCGCCACCACCCGGTGCCGAAGAGCCCATATACAATGCTGCGACCAACACCGAACTCTTCTTCGACGATTTCGAGGTCTATAGTGGGACCTCCGATTTGGTGACTTGGCAGAGCCATTACTCCGACCGCTGGATCGAACTTGGCAGCGGCCAGACCACCTTGCAGACCGATGGTGCAAACAAACGGATGCGTAGTCTCTATAGGGGTGGTGGCGGCGATCAGCAACGGATCGGCGTCGAGACAACCCGGGGCTGGAGCGCATCAAACGGCTCTTCGCTGGTCTACACGTTTGAGTACCGCCCCATGAACGGCTATCAGTGGGCTGGTGAAGGCGGCAATCTCGGTGCTGGTGGTGGCCGCAACAAGTGGTTCCTCACCAACATCAAGAAGGGTGGTCTCGACCGCACCGATATGATCATCGGTCAGGAGCCACAGGTCCCCTCGCTCAGTCCGGCATATCCATCGCCACCGCGAACACACTTCTCAGTGAATGTCAGCGGCAACAATTGGCAGCAGAACATGGACATGAGTGTCCATCCCAACACCATCAACGACGGTAACTGGCACCGTATAACCATGCGACAGACGTGGGGCAGTGCTCGCGGTCGGGATCGGATCGAAATGTGGGTCGACGGTGTCAAGGTGATGGAGCATCTCGGTGACGATCCCAGCCGAGCGGAATACAACAAGGTCTCGCTACCATCGCCGTCGCACGTGCAAGGTGGGCTTCATTTCCCGGCCAACCGGGACTGGAATCCGCCGTCAGACCACTGGTTAGAGTACGACAACGTCCGCATCTGGCGACCGTAAGCACAACCCAGATCTACACTTCACTACCTTGACCTGAGGTCTCCCCGTCGATTGGGGAGGCCCGGGTCGCCCTTACCGCGGGCCTGTAGTGACACAGGTTACATCAGTGGATTCCCTGGGGTGTT
>JAUVRN010000348.1 GCA_030597645.1 Candidatus Zixiibacteriota bacterium | reverse complement strand
TGGACGGCTTGACCGAACCGCCGTAGAGAATCCGGACGGCATCGCCCTCATCTCCCCAGCGCTCCGCCAGGAGTGCTCGAATGAACCCGTGCACGGCCTGAGCCTGGTCCGGCGTCGCGGTCCGGCCCGTGCCGATGGCCCACACCGGCTCGTACGCCACGATCAAGTCACCCGGCGCATCGAGACGATCGAGCACCGGCTGTAGCTGTGACCGCACCACCGACTCCGTCCGGTCGGCCTCTCGCTCCTCCAGCCGTTCTCCAACACAAAACACCGGGGCGAGCCCGGTGCCGCTGGTGGCTCCAACCTTTTCTGCAGCGAACGCGCTGGACTCTCCAAACAACGCCCGCCTTTCCGAATGACCTATGATAACGTAGCGGCAGCCAATCGTCAATAGCATGGAGATCGAGACTTCACCGGTAAACGCCCCCGCCTCAGCGGGATGGACGTTCTGGGCGCCGAGGCCGACAGGCCCGCCGGACAGCGCCTCGGATGCGGCCGCCAGTGCCACGCAGGGCGGAAATACGGCTACATCAGCCCGCTTGGCGGTCACTCCGGCAGTTACCAGGTCTGTGCAGAACGCACGGGTCTCCTCCGGCGTCTTGTGCATCTTCCAATTGCCGGCGATCAGGGGCTTGCGAGTCATATCAGGTGTCCTTCCGGTCGGCCAGCGCATCCACGCCCGGCAGCACCTTCCCTTCGAGGAATTCCAGGGTGGCTCCCCCGCCGGTGGAGATGTGGCTCATTCGGTCGGCCGTTCCCGTTCGGGCTACGGCCGCAGCCGAATCACCGCCCCCGATGATACTCGTGGCACCCTCCTCGGTAGGGCGGGCTACGGCCTGGGCCACGGCCAGCGTGCCGGCCGCGAACTCGTCCTTTTCGAATACGCCCATGGGACCGTTCCACACGATGGTACCGGCACCCTCGAGCGCGGCGACGAAACGATCGGTCGTCGCCGGTCCAATATCGAGGCCCATCTTGTGCTCCGGTATCGCGCTCACCGGCACCACCTCCCGGTTGGCGGCCGTTTCGATGTCCCGCGCCACCACGCAGTCGACCGGCAGGATCAGGCGGTCGGCACCCGCTCCCCCGAGAATGTCGTCGGCCAATTGTAGACGTTCTTCTTCCACGAGCGAGGTGCCAACTTCGAGACCCTGCGCCTTGAGGAACGTGAATGCCATGCCGCCCCCGATCAGCAGCCGATCGACACGCTCGAGCAATTTGACAATGACGTCGATCTTCCCGGAGATCTTGGCCCCGCCGATAATCGCCACGAACGGGTGCCTCGGCTCCGCCAGCGCCGCGCCCAGGTACTGCAGCTCGCGCTGCATCAGGTAGCCGGCCGCTGGTTCACCGAACAGCGCAGCGACCGCTGTGGTGGATGCGTGTGCACGATGGGCCGAACCGAACGCGTCGTTCACGTAGCAGTCACCGTGCCTGGCCAGCTCCGCGGCGAACGCTTCGTCGTTGGCCGTCTCCTCCGGATGGAACCTCAGGTTCTCCAGCAGCAGCACACCGCCCGGCTTCAAAGCTGCCGACATGGCCAGCGCTTCGTCACCCACACAATCGGGTGCGAACTGCACATCCAGATCGAGATGCTCGCTGAGACACTCGGCTACCGGAGCGAGCGACAGCCCCGGAGAGACCTGGCCCTTGGGGCGCCCGAGGTGTGACATCAATACCGCCGCACCACCCGCGTCGAGGATGCGCCGGATGGTGGGCAACGATGCGCGGATGCGCGTATCGTCAGCGACGCGGCCACCGTCCAGCGGCACGTTGAAGTCGACACGCACCAGGACCCGCCGGTAGGTGATGTCGAGGTCATCCAGAGTCAGCTTGGCGATCGGTGCGACCGTCGTCCCGGAATCTGCGGGAACATTCATGACGTAACCTGCTGAATATGACCCTGCTCAGAACATCCGTTCGAGCATGTCCACCATGCGATTGGAGAAGCCCATTTCATTGTCGTACCACGAGAATACCTTGATCAACTGTCCGCCGTTGACGTTGGTCATGCCCGCATCGAGGATGGACGAGTGCGGGTTGCCGATGATGTCGGAGCTGACGATCGGATCCGTGGTGTACTCCAGTATGCCTTTCATGGGGCCGTCGGCCGCCGCCTTCATGGCCGCGTTCACAGAATCCTTGTCGGTACTCTTGGACACGCGGCAGACCAGGTCCACCACCGAGCCGATCGGTATGGGGGCACGCACGGCACAGCCGTCCAGCTTGCCTGCAAGATCCGGAATCACCAGCGCGATCGCGCGCGCGGCACCGGTCGTCGTCGGGATCAGGTTCACGGCCGCGGCGCGTGCCCGACGCAGATCCTTGTGTGGCAGGTCGAGAATGCGCTGGTCGTTGGTATACGCATGGATGGTCGTCATGAAACCATTTTCGATACCGAACTGGTCGTGGAGCACCTTGGCCACAGGTGCCAGGCAGTTGGTCGTACACGAACCGATGGAGACCAACTCGTGCTTGTCTTTGTCGAAGACGTCGTCGTTGACACCCAGCACCACGGTGGCGTCTGCCCCCTTGGCCGGAGCGGAGATGAGCACTTTGCGCGCGCCTGCCCGCAGGTGTGCCGCCGCCTTGTCCCGGGCAGTGAACAGACCCGTCGACTCGACGACCGCATCGACACCCAGTTCCTTCCAGGGCAGTGAGGATGGATCCCGCTCGGAGGTGACGCGAATCGACCTGCCGCCCACCGTGATCTGCCCGTCACCCGCACTCACGTCTGCGCTGAGCACACCGTCGATCGAATCGTACTTGAGCAGGTGCGCGAGCGTATCCGCGCTGGTAATGTCGTTGATGGCGACGATTTCAAAGTCCGGCTGTCGCTTGAGCACCACGCGGAAAAGATTCCGCCCGATGCGCCCGAAACCATTGATGGCGACCTTCATATTCTCAGTCCTTTCCGGTTCGAAACACAGGCCGGTCCGCCCGCCGGAGTGAACGATCTATGCAATCAACGGAGCCCCCAAATTGATGCCGTAGACGTCGGGTGTGATCGGTGGGCGACCAGAAAAGGGGAAGATAGGCCCGGTATCTCTCGGAGCAACCCCAATACAGGTGCCGTGTGTTGGGACGCACCGTCGCGGCTCAGACCGCCTCAAAAAACCGGGTGCCGGCTGCGATGTCGGGCCAGACGGCCGCCAGCGTGGACGTATCTCTGCCGTCCGGGTCCGGCGTGATCCAGATACTCTGCCAACCGGCCTCCAGCGCGCCCTCCACGTCTGCGGAGTAGCTGTCCCCGATGTGAAGCCCGCTCGCGATTCCCGCCTGACCGGCTGCATCGTGGCGTCTGGCAGCTCCCGGCTTGCGGGTGCGCGTCTCGTTGGAAAAGACC
>JAUVRN010000338.1 GCA_030597645.1 Candidatus Zixiibacteriota bacterium | reverse complement strand
TGACGATGGCGAGTTTGTGGTCGGGAAGAACCGCAGTCTCCACCACGTCCCAGCCGGCGCGCTGTACATGAGCGACCAGGCAAGGCCCCGACTCATCCTCGCGGGTGCCCTCGTGACACCGATCCGAAATCGTGAGAATCACGGCCTTCATCGACCTACCGTTCGCCGGCCGGGGATTGGACCAGGTATATTTCGTAGCATTCGCCCGTTCCGTCGCAGTACCTGCGCAACGGCGGCACCCCGTCGCGGTAGCCGAACTCCAGTCGGTCGCCGTGGTCTGTCTGTATCATCACGGTCGAGTCGTTTTCGGACCAGACGGACACGTCCACGGGGGCGATCGGTGTTCCACGATCGGGAAACGTGACCAGCAATGCTCTGCCGGTGTCCTGCACGCCGCGCCACCGGGAC
Source organism: Candidatus Zixiibacteriota bacterium (assembly GCA_030597645.1). Taxonomy (GTDB): domain Bacteria; phylum Zixibacteria; class MSB-5A5; order JAUVRN01; family JAUVRN01; genus JAUVRN01. The sequence continues at coordinate 3,013 of JAUVRN010000338.1, read as the reverse complement.
GCCTGCACGAATATCAGATCTTCAATCAGCACTTCACCACCCAGGACCCAGGGATACCGTGTCGCGTCGCCGGACCCGTCCGTCACGGTCACGGTCGAGTCGCGCAGCTCCACGGTACGACGGTCACCGGTCTCGTGGGCCACGGTCAGCCAGGCCGGTTGGTATCCCTCCACCAGCGCCGCCCGTGTGTGCCGCACGACCGTGTCCCCGAATCGCCACTGGGCATCCACGATCAACGTATCTCCCGCACGCAGGAAACTCATGCGCAACTGGCGCCCCAGCCGTGTGGACACGATTCCCAGATAGTGTCCTTCCGGCATGGCCCAGGCACCGGGGTTGGCACTACTGAGGATCTGAACGGGGTACGCGCCACTCGGATCGGACGGCAATTCGTCATAGCGCCCGGGCTCCAGGGAGTGCCACCACAGGTACGCCACGGCGGCGAGCAATACTACGATCCAGAACTGTCGGCGGGCGAGGCTACGAGTCATGGTTGTGGTCCGGCATGAACGCGGAGTCCCGATCCGAGGCTACGACGACTCGGTGGGTTCCACTTCGAATATCATCTTGCCGTTTTCGCGCGATTCGATCTCGGTCGGATACCGGCCAGAAAAGCAGGCCGTACAGAAAGACGTGTCCGGCAGAGAATTCATCGACAGCATCCCTTCCAGAGAAAGGTACCCCAGCGAATCGACGCCCAGGTAGGATCTGATCTCCTCGACCTGTTTGGAAGACGCGATCAATTCGTCAGGGGTAGGCATGTCGATGCCGTAATAACAGGGACTGATGATGGGCGGGGAAGAGATGCGAAGGTGCACTTCCTTCGCCCCGGCTTCATAGATCATCGTCACCAGCTTTTTCGACGTCGTGCCTCGCACGATCGAGTCGTCCACGACGCAGACCCGCCGGCCTTCCAGGACACCCCGCACTGGATTGAATTTGAGGCGTACATCCAGATCGCGGATCTTCTGTTCCGGCGCGATGAAGGTGCGGCCGACGTAGTGATTGCGGATCAGCCCGATTTCGAAGCGGATCCCCGACTGCTCGGAGTAGCCCAGGGCCGCCGTGTTGGATGAGTCAGGAACGGAGATGATCATGTCGGCTTCGACCGGTTGCTCGATGGCGAGTTGATGCCCGAGCCGGCGCCGGACCTTGTCCGTATTCTCACCGAAGATCTTTGAGTCCGGACGCGCGAAATAGATGAACTCGAAGATACAGAAGGCGGGTCGTGTCTCCTTGTGGGGCCCGTATGAGCGAACCCCGTCGGCATCGATACACAGGACCTCGCCCGGTTCCACGTCGCGATGGTACGTGGCCCCGATGATGTCGAAGGCACAGGTCTCCGATGCCACCACGTGCGCGTCGCCCAGGGTCCCCAGTGCCAGCGGGCGAAATCCCTGCGGGTCACGGGCCACGATGATCCCGTCCTTGTGGATGAACAGTGCGGAGTAGGCACCTTCGGTCTGGGGCAGGGCCTCGCAGATCATGTCGATCCAGGTTTGTCGCTCGCTCCTGGCCACGAGGTGAAGGAACAGCTCCGAATCACTGGTCGTCTGGAAGATGGCGCCGCCCTTCTCGAGAAACTTCTTCAGCGATACAGAGTTGGTCAGATTGCCGTTGTGGCCGACCGCGAGTTGTTCACCGCGAAACGTGATAATCAGCGGCTGGATATTGGCCACAGAACTGGCGCCCGTGGTCGAGTAACGCGTGTGGCCGATCGCCATATGACCGGGCAGGTCCCCGAGCTCTTCAGAGCGGGGAAAGACGTCTCCGATCTCCCCCATACCCTTGCGGCTGTGAAGGACCCGTCCATCCGAAGTGACGATCCCCGCAGACTCCTGGCCGCGATGCTGCAGGGCGTGCAGGCCAAAGTAGGTCAGTTCAGCGGCGGATGGGGACCCGAATACGCCGAAGACACCACAGGCTTCGCCCCCCAGTTCTATAGACACTTCTGTTCCTCCGTCAGGGAAGCGGCTAATATAGACTGACCCGTTGGATCGTCAAACAGGTTTGCCTTGTGTGCATTCCTCTGCGTATCCACGTACTGATGGTGCTGTTCGACGCGTGAACACCTGCTTGCCACTGTTGCCTGAATATCGCGGCTGGCTCTTAACCGCCCGTGCCCGAGTCAGCTACGGCCGACAGGGAACACCGGATCAGGTGATCCGCGGGTGCGCCGCAGGTCGCTCGGCGGCATTGGGTTTGCTCAAATGCTGAATACTAGTCCCATGTCTGATACGGAAGCCAAATACGAGGCGCTGAGGCGCCTGCTCGCAGCCGCCGGAACCGGGCAACCGCCCGATTCCTCGGAAGTACTGGAGACGGTCTGCCGGGCCGTGGGTCTGGCGGGCTGTGCTGTGGCGGCGGCGCCTTTCGACAAAGAGCCGGTGGCCGTGGCAGGCAGCGACTGGGCGCGGGAAGCCCTCAAACACTACGCGATGGATATGTGGGCCCAACTGGCCCGCGATCACAACCTGGAATCGGCTTTTCTGCAACTCGCGCCCGAGGGGAAACCACAATCGCTCTTTGCTTATCCCATCCGTGTCGGGGATCGCATTACCGGTGCGGTGCTCGGACTGTCGGAGGGGCGACGCAACCTGGCGCTGGAAGAGGATTTTCTATTGGCCCTGGCCACAGCACTGCGCGTAGCGAGGATCGCGTCCGGACCGGAGGAATCGTCGGACGCCGCGGACGCTGCCGCACGAGCACGTGAGGCGGCCATTCTCGAAACGGCCATCGCGGTCAATCACGAGGTGAACAACCCGCTGACGGCGGTGCTGGGAAACACACAGTTGCTGTTGCTGCAGGCCGAGGATCTGGATCCCAAGCTTCGCAAACGTCTTCAGGACATCGAGAAGAGCGCGATGAGGATCAAGGAAGGCACGCAGAAACGGCTGCGCAAAGGGCCGCGTGGCAGCATCGACTACCCCGGCGGACTGCGCATGCTCGACCTGTCCGACGCCGAAGACGGCGGCGATGCGTCATCGCCAGATCAGGACCTGAACACCGACTG
>JAUVRN010000106.1 GCA_030597645.1 Candidatus Zixiibacteriota bacterium | reverse complement strand
TCCACCGGGAACCCATAGGTGTCGTAGAGTTTGAATACCGCTTCACCGGAAATGGTACGGCTGCCGTCCGATTCCGCTGCGCCGGCCAGCTGCCCAAAGAGGTCGCAACCCAAATCGAGCGTACGGCAAAATTGTTCCTCCTCGCTGGTGAGTACGGTGGTGATGTGCCTGCTGCATTTGCCCAGCTCGGGATAGTCGGCACCCATGATGTCCACGAGCGTCGGCAACAGCCTGGCGAGAAACGGCTCGTGCATGCCCAGTTTGCAGCCGTGCCGCGCGGCGCGCCGGAGAATGCGCCGCAGCACGTAGCCGCGCCCCTCGTTGGAAGGCACCGCGCCGTCGGCGATGCTGAATGCGAGAGCACGCAGGTGATCGGCCACCACGCGATGGGAGGTCCCGTCGGGTCCCGGTGCGTAGGCCTGTCCACTGATGTCGGCGAGTTGCCTGATGATCGGTTGAAAAAGGTCGGTGTCGTAGTTGGTTTCGGCGTTCTGCAAAATAGCGGCGATGCGTTCCAGTCCCGCACCCGTGTCCACCGAGGCCGCGGGCAGCGGTGACGTCTTTCCCTGCTCGTCGGTGTTGAACTGCATGAAGACCAGGTTCCAGATCTCCATGTACCGGTCGCACTCGCAGTTGGGCCGGCAGTCCGGGCGCTCGCACGCGTATTGTTCCCCGCGATCGAAGTGGATTTCGGAACAGGGACCGCTGGGTCCCGTGTCGCCCATGGCCCAGTAATTGTCATGTTTGCCAAACCGCAGGATGCGATCGGAGCCCAGTTCGGGAGCAATCTTCGCCCAGAGTACTGCCGCCTCTTCGTCTTCCGTGTAGACCGTGGCGTACAATCGGTCCGCGGGCAGCCCCAGGCTCTTCGTCACCCACTCCCAGGCCCAGGCGATGGCGTCGTCCTTGAAGTAGTCACCGAACGAGAAGTTGCCGAGCATCTCGAAGAACGTGTGATGCCGTGCCGTCATGCCGACGTTTTCGAGGTCGTTGTGCTTGCCGCCCGCGCGTATGCACTTCTGAACACTTGTGGCGCGGGGGGATCGGGGTGGCTCGAGGCCCTGAAAGATGCGCTTGAACTGATTCATGCCCGCGTTGGCGAACAGGATGGTGGGGTCATCCTTCGGGATCAGCGACGACGACGGCACCACTTCGTGGTCCCGGGCAGCGAAAAAGTCGAGAAAACTGCGCCTGATTTCGCGGGCGGTCATGGAATCCAAATCCTGTTTCGCGAGATGTTTGCGGGCCCGATACGGCCGCCGGAACCCCCGGAACGGGCCAATATACCGGCCTACTCAGAAGGGCGCAACGTCGTCCACCGCAGCCCGGCACACCGACACCGGGAAGCCGCGGCGTTCCAGGTAGGCGGCCAGGCGCCTGCGTATCGATTGACGGTCTCCCGAGCGCTGAGGTGCCCGCTTGCGCGCCAGCACCAGCGCCTGCGTCAACAGGTCCGTCTCGGTGGGCTGTTCCCGCGTCGCCTCGTCGGCCTCCGCCGGGGAGGCCCCTCGGCGCGCCAGGTCGCGCTTGATCCGGGCCGGCGCCCAGCCCTTGTGGTCCCGTGCATCCCGGGCGAAGCTCCGGGCGAATTCCAGATCGTCGAGATAGCCCTCGGCCGCGACGCGTGCCACGGCATCCCGGGTCAGATCCTTCGGCACACCCCGGTCCACGAGCTTGCGGTACAGCTCCTCACGAGCGTGCGCCCTGCGCGCGAGCAGTCGAATGGCGCGCTCGTAGGCGCGCTGCGCCGGATCGCCGTCTGTGCCCATGGCAGGCAAGATATTGCAGGCCGCCGGCGTCACGTATACCTTAATTGAGGAGTCACGATATGAGCGAGAGCCTGCGTAGTCTGATCGCCGACCACACGATGCCCGCGGCGCCGGAGCTGGTCCGGCCCGACGTACTGGACAGCATCCGTTGCCTGGCCTGCGGTCACCGCTGTGTCATCTACGAAGGCCTCGAGGGGATCTGCAAGGTCCGCGTTCATCGCGACGGCGAACTGCGCGTGCCGGCCGGCTACGTGGCCGGCCTGCAGGTGGACCCCATCGAGAAGAAGCCGTTCTACCATGCCTTTCCGGGCCAGGAGGCACTGTCGTTCGGGATGCTCGGCTGCGACCTGCACTGCAGCTACTGTCAGAACTGGATCACTTCGCAAGCACTTCGCGACGATCGCGCGGTCAGCGACACGCATCATATCACCGCCGAGCGCACCGTCGAACTGGCTGTACGCAACCGCGTGCCGGTCATCGTCAGCACATACAACGAACCGCTCATCACCAGCGAGTGGGCCGTAGAGATCTTCCGTCGGGCGCGCGAGCACGGTATCGCCTGCGGGTACGTCTCCAACGGCAACGGCACCCGCGAAGTGCTCGAATACCTGCGCCCGCACGTGGATCTCTACAAGGTCGATCTCAAGGGGTTCCGCGACCGGCCGTACCGATCGCTGGGCGGCGTACTGCAGGTGGTGCTCGATACGATCACCATGCTGTACGAGATGAAGTTCTGGACCGAAGTGGTGACATTGGTCGTACCCGGCTTCAACGATTCCGATGAAGAGCTGCGCGACATCGCGCGCTTCCTCGCGGGAGTGTCGCCCGACATTCCGTGGCACGTGACGGCGTTTCACCCCAATTACAAAATGGATACCACGCCCTCGACGCCGGTGAAGACGCTGATTCGGGCCTACGACATCGGCCAGGAGGAAGGCCTCCACTTCGTCTATCCCGGCAACCTGCCGGGCCGCGTGGGCGACCGCGAAAACACCCTCTGCCCGGACTGTGGCGAGCTCCTGATCGAACGACAGGGGTTCTATGTCCGCTCCAACCGGCTGAAGGAGGGCACCTGCCCCAAATGCAGCCGTTCCATAGCCGGCTTCTGGGGAACCATGACCGCCAGGACATCGGTGGGGCCGGGCATACCCAGGCCCGCCACTGGCTCCTCGTCGCCTTCCCGACATGAGCCCTGTGGCTAGGAGACTGATAGGCAACCTGGCAGCCCGGATTTACGTCTGATAAGCACGGAAGAGAGGTCCTATGGTGTCCAAACTGTTCGGTGGCTGGTTCTGGGGCCTGGTTCTCATGGTGGTCGGCTTCGTCTGGCTGCTCGACAACCTGGGCGTAATCTACTGTGATTTCGGCGACTTGGTCGGGAGCATCTGGCCCATTGCCATCATTGCCGTGGGCGTGTGGATGCTCTGGGGCGGCCGGAGCAAAGAGGTCGTGACCGGCGGTCCCTCTCCGCAGAGGATCAAGCACGGCCTGGGCGACCTCGACATGTCTCCCGACAGCATCAGCGAGCAGGGTCTCGATCTCAGAATGGGCGCCGGCGAGGTGGAGCTGGACCTCACCAAGACCCGGCTGCAGGACAAGGAAAACGTGGTTGCCATCAAGATCGGTCTTGGTGATATGCGGGTTCGGGTTCCGTCGGATGTACCCGTTTCCGTACACGGCCGCACCGGCGTAGGTGATCTTCACCTCCTGGGCCATGATGCGGATGGCTTTGCCGCCCAGCTCAACCACCAGGATGCTACGTATGACACAGCGACGAAAAAGCTGCGCATCGTGGCCCGGTCCGGCCTGGGCGACATCAAAGTGACGCGCGGCTGACGGGTGCACGTACCGATCTCTCGCACAACCTTGACCAAGGGCGGCCTGGTGGGGCTGCTTCTCAAGTACGCTTCCGGTCTGCGCTTTCCGGCGCTCTTTCTCATCACGCTCGGTATCTTCGTCGTCGATGTCATCGTGCCCGACGTGATCCCGCTCGCCGATGAACTGCTGCTGGGCATGATCACGTTGCTGCTGGGCACCTGGAAGAAGCGGCGCTCGGGACCTCCACAGGCATAGTCCCCGAGCCTGCTGCACCACATGCGTTAGGACTCCCCATGGATACGCGCTCACGAAAGGCACAATCCGATTGGTTCCAGCACCTGTCGGGCGCCTCGCGATTCAAGCTCTTCGCCGCCATATTCTGCATTTTCGCGCCCCTGTCGCTGATCATCGCCGCCGGACTGGCGGACGACTGGCCGTGGTGGGTGGTCGCGGGCTGGATGCTCAGCTCCGGCCTGATCGCCGTCGGCTGGGCGGCCTCGTTCATGTGGAACATGAAGATCATGTTCATACTGATTCCGGGTCAGGTGCTGGTGGGCATCGCCTCGACGCGACTCAATCGCACAGCGGAGCTGGGCGATCCCAATATCACACAGGCCGCCCTCGTCGCCGTGGCGCTGATCGTGGTGGGCTATGTGTTCTTCGTGGTCTTCCTCAATAACGAGGGAGCCAGAACACTGCGCTTGCAGACCGAAATCGGTCTGGCGAAGCAGATCCACTCGCACCTCGTTCCGACGATCTCGCTGCGTACTCGGAAGCTGGACATCTACGGGCGGTCGATCTCATCCATGGAAGTGGGTGGCGACCTGGTGGACGTGGTCCAGGACGAGCGCTCCCTGGGACTGTATGTGGCCGACGTGTCAGGGCACGGGGTCAAAGCCGGCGTGTTCATGAGCATGGTCAAGAGCGCCATCCGCATGAAACTGCTGCACTCGAGTGCCCTCGATCAGCTCTGCGCCGATCTCAACCGCGTGGTGTTCCAGGTCAAGGAACCTGAGATGTTCGTGACGTTCGCGGCCATGCGGTTCGATGACCGTGGCGAGGCGGAGTACATCCTGGCCGGGCATCCTTCGATACTGCACTACCGCAAAGCTTCAGCTACCGTCGAGGAATTGCCCAGCGGGGCGCCGCCTCTGGGCGTGGTGGAGGACCTGTCTTTCGAGGCGGGTCGTGTCGCGATCGAGCCCGGCGATCTACTCGTGCTGCTCACCGACGGGCTGATCGAGATCGTCGACGAGTGGGATCCGGACGTCGGCATGGCGCGTATCAGCGCGCTGGTGGCCGCCGCGGCCGACCGGCCCGTAGACGAACTCTACGCCCACATCATGACCGATATCCGCGGGCGTGCCGACGTGGATGATGATCAAACGCTGCTGGTCGCGAGAGTGGTGTAGCCTCATGGATAGCCCTTGGCTCGCCCTACCGTCCACGGCATATTCGGTGTTCCCCGTTACGTATTCGACCCGTTGAAGGGAGTGACTGTATGAAACGATTTCTACTGATCCTGCCGGCCCTGATGCTCGTGGCGGCGTCCGTGGCCACCGCCGGCGACATCGAGCTGGACGTCAAACGCCATCAGCTGGACAACGGCATGATCATCCTGGTGATGGAAAATTCGACGGCGCCCGTGGTGTCGACGTTTATGCGCTACAACGTCGGCTCCGTCGACGAGAAGCCGGGCATCACCGGCACGGCGCACCTGCTGGAACACATGATGTTCAAAGGCACGCCGACCCTCGGCACGCGCAACTTCGAGGCCGAGGTCACGATCATGGAAGAGATCGACCGGCTCGCGCACGAATGGGAAGCCGAGAAGGCGAAGCTACTGTCGCCCTTCGGGGGCGGGTCGCAGGAACGCGCCGACGCCCTGCGTGACTCGATCGCCGAGGTGCAGGATCAGCAGAAAGAATTCGTCATCAAAGACGAGCTCTGGGGTCTGTATCTCAAGAACGGCGGTACGTTCCTCAACGCCTCCACGGGCCAGAACTCCACGCAGTACTACGTGCAGCTTCCGAGGAACAGGTTGGAACTGTGGGCGTATATGGAGGCCGACCGCATCGCACATCCAGTACTGCGCGAATACTACTCCGAGCGGGACGTGGTGTACGAAGAGCGACGCATGCGCACGGATAACTCACCGGGTGGCAAACTCTGGGAACAGTTCAACTCCACCGCGTTTATCGCGCATCCGTACGGCTGGCCGGTCATAGGCTGGGCCTCCGACATATCCACGGTCATGCGCGAAGAAGTCGAAGAGTTCTTCATTCGCTACTACGCACCCAACAACCTGGTGGCCGGGGTCGTGGGCGACGTTCAGGCCGAAGAGGTATTCGCTCTTTGTGAGAAGTACTTCGGACCGATCCCCAGCCAGCCGCCACCCGACCCGGTCTTTACCGAAGAGCCGGAACCGGCAGGCGAGAAGCGGATCGAAGTGGAATACGACGCCGAACCGCAGATGCTGATCGGCTACATGTCCACGCAGCTCGGCAACCCGGACCAGGCGGTGATGCAGGTGATCTCCAGCGTGCTCACCGACGGCCGCACGTCACGCCTCTACAAGCGGCTCGTGGACGAGAAGATCGCGCGCTACATCTGGTCGGGCGATCCCGGCATGGTACGCTATCCCGACCTGTTCGTCTTCGGCACGCAGCCGCTCGAGGGGTACACGTGCGAGGACATCGAGGAGATCATCTGCGAAGAGCTGGAACACATCAAGACCGAACCGGTCACCGATTGGGAGCTGGAGAAGGTACGCAATCAGGTGGAAGCGGCCTTCATTAACCAGCTCAATTCCAACATGGGCATGGCCATCCGGCTGGCGAGCTGGGAACAGATGACCGGTGACTGGAACAACATGACCAGGCACCGCGACGCCACCATGGCGGTCACCGCCGACGATATCCAGCGCGTGGCCAAGAAGTACTTCGACAAGAAGCGCCGTACTGTGGCGATTCTCGTGAAACCCGTGGAGCCGGAGGACGGCTCCAAGCCGCAGGCGATGAAGTAGGAGGGCATGACCATGAACACGCTGAAATATCTGATCGTACTGAGCGCCGTCCTTCTGCTCGCCACGTCCGCGTGGGCCCAGCATGGACGCAGCAGCGCACCGCCTGCGGGCGGACCGGAATCCGTCGGCGGCAAACTGATTGCCGCGTTCGAATACGAGCCCATCGACTGGCAGGTACCGCAGGTGGG